>JANPDC010000164.1:0-7718 GCA_031431275.1 Bacteroidota bacterium | reverse complement strand
CCAACTGAGCTATCGAGTCTAATTTTATTCCTTCAATGCGGGTGCAAATATAATAAGTTTTTATTTAATTTTCAAGCAAAATTATTTTAAATTTGTCTTTTTTTTAATTTTATTTCTAATCGCCTTATTTATAAGAATTTATTTGCAATATGAAAATAGTTTTAGTAGGATATATGGGTTCTGGAAAGTCAATAATTGGTAAATTATTATCAGAAAAAACAACAGTTAATTTTATTGATTTAGATTCCGAAATCGAAAAAAGAGAAAAGAAATCAATTAAATCAATTTTTTCTCAACAAGGAGAAATCTATTTTAGAAAATTAGAACACAACGTTTTTAGTGATCTAATGAAATCAGATCAGAATTATATAATAAGTACTGGCGGTGGAACTCCTTGCTATGCAAATAATCATGAATTTCTGATTGAAAGTCAAGTGATTTCAATTTATTTAAAAGCCACAGTCGAAACTTTGTTCGAAAGATTAAAAAACGAAAAATCTAAAAGACCATTACTTCAAGACAAAACAAATGATGAAATGAAAGAATTTATTGCAATTCATCTCTTTGAGAGAAGTTTTTTCTACAACAAATGCACTTCAATAATCTCTGTAGATAATAAAACTCCAATAGAAATTGTTGATGAAATCCAAAAACTAATCATTTAAAAAAGCAAAACTTGTTTGATTTTCAAAAACAACTTGCACATTTTCATTTAATGAAGTTGAAAGTGAAATTCCTTTGAAATCTGCTTTTACAGGATATTTTTTATGATTTCTGTCTACCAATACAGCAGTTTTGAATTTCTTGAGCGGAACATTCAAAAAATGCTTCACAGCATAAACAAGCGAAGTTCCAGAATTTAAGACATCATCAACTAAAACTAAACCTTTATTTTCATATTCTTTTTCAGAAATAGAAGTCTTTATTTCATTACTTGGATTTTGTTTATCTATGAAAACCTCGCACAAAACAACTTTTAAATTAGAGATGTCTTGAAGCGATTTTGAAATTTTTTCTGCAAAAATATAACCATTCGATGAAATTCCTGCAATCACAATTTCTTCTTCATTAACAAATGTTTCAAAAATTTGATATGCAATTCGCTTTGTTTTATGCTCAATTTCTTGATGACTCAGTATTTGATTTTTATACATTATATAAAGATGTAAAGTTTAGGATTCAATTTCAGTTCCATAATCATCTAAATCACGACGATCTTTTTTTGTTGGACGACCTTCACCATTCTTGCGGTAATGCTCTTTTGATAGTTTTAATAACTCTAAATGTTCAAAAGCCTCAGCAGGAGTTTCGTTTTTTCGGTACATATCAACAAGTTTTGCACCAACTCGACTTTCAGGAATGTCCAAAACCAAAATTATTTGAGTTATTTGATCTTTTCTAAACGTAATTTTATCTGTTGCAAAAACCTCTTTAGAAGGTTTCGCTACTAAACCATTAACCGTAATATGATTTTTTTTACACGCTTCTGTGACCATATTCCTAGTTTTGTAATAGCGAATACACCATAAATATTTATCAACTCTCATAATTTATCTAAAATCTTCGTTAAAGTGTTTACAAAAATAAATCAATATTGTATCTTGCGCACTTAAAATTTCAATAAAAATGAATAAATTTATAAAAATAATTTTTTTAGTCATTGTTGCTCTTTCATTTACTAAATGCGAGAAATCGGAAGATACCATTGAACCAGTTCCACTTCGTGATTATGCAGTACAATATGCAGCAGATATAATTCAAATAGAAAACTATTTAAAAACACACAAAGTTGTTGTAACCAACAACCCAAATTTCACAAATGATCAAGATGCAGTTGTTACCGTTGTTCCGTCATTAGACCCAACATCAATTTGGGGAACAAATCCAACAACACCAAATGCTAATTTATTATCAAGAACAATTGTTTCAGGAGGAATTTCTTATAAAATATACTTCCTTCGATTTCGTCAAGGAACAGGGGAATCTCCGTGTAATGTGGATTCTGTTTTGACTTCATACAAAGGATTTTTAATGGATTCAGAAGCAACACAAACCGTTTTTGATTCACAAAATTTACCTCAAAGCTTTTTTCAGTTAGATGCAGTTATTCGCGGATGGAGTGAAATATTTCCATTATTTAAAAAAGGAACGACTTCTGTAGTAAATGGAACAAATGTATATGCAGGTTTTGGAGCAGGAATGATGTTTGTGCCCTCAGCCTTAGCCTATTATAATCAAGGAAGAGGTTCAATACCTTCCTATGCACCACTTGCATTTTCATTCAAATTATATTCTGTAGATCGTCAAGATCAAGACGGAGATGGAATACCTTCCTACTTAGAAGATTTAAGAGGAACTACTATCGGTTCTTTACCTGATGGATACATTACTGTTGAAGATGATGATACTGATGGAGATTTAAAACCAGATTACGGAGATTTTGATGATGACAATGACAATATATTAACAAAAAACGAAATCAAAAATCCAGTTACACAACTTCCTTTTGCATTTGGAGCCATTCCAATTTGTCCCGCTTCTGGAAAACCAGTTCATCGAGATGCTAGTTGCATAGTAAACTAAAAAAAAAAGTCCAAATTCAAAGTTGAATTTGGACTTTTTTTAGCATTGTTGTTAGATACAAATTTAAATATTTATCAATTTGTGAATAAATATAGTCCCTATGGGACACTTTTTTACAACGTAACCTCTTATTTAACAACCAAGATTTAACACCTAACAGAGTATATCTCGTAGAAATGAAATGTTCGTAGTTAACAAGTTATATTTTTATTTTTTCCCCTTCGGGACCATATGTTGGTTTTATCGGACTATAATGTTACTAATCGAAAGTTAGACAAATTTTGTAATTAAATAAAGATAATAAAATTCAATTAAAAATTGTTTTTTCTAAACTTTTAATAAATTTTCAAATGCAAAATTTAGATTAAAAAGTTTTATTTTGTTTACATACGATTCAAACATTTTTGAAATTTCAATTTTGAGTCATATTTATATTAGTTGATCAAAAATGAAAACAAATAGTGATACTATTAATTCCATTTTATCATAACTTAATAATTTTATGATTCGAAAATGTCCCAGAGTCATATTTCATTTTCAAAAAATATAGTCCAGAGTTTAGTTTCGACAAATTAATGGAGTTAAACACAGAATCAAAATTCATGATTAGTTTTCCAACCTCGTCAAAAACCCCAATCTCTTGAATTCCATTTTCAGATTGAATACTCAAAATGTCAATCACAGGATTTGGGAATAATTTTATTGTTGCTTTAAATTCAAAACCCGAAACTTCTAATGGACTTTGTTTTTCGTAAGCACCAATATCTAAACCATTTACAACCCTAGTTAAACCCGTAAAATCTGTTTCGCCAGAAGCAACAATAGTCATTGGATTTGCCCCATCAACACACATTCCAGAATTTACAGCCATATTTAACGATGGTAAATTGCTATTTACAAACATTGGATTAGCATAAAAAGAATTAGAATCTTGACCAGTAGCAGATTTGTAATTTGCAAAACTAGTGAAAGTCGAAGTTCCATATTTTACAACAATACTTCCAGAATTGTTGTTTGGTGTGAACCAACAATTGTAGTTAAAAGTATTACCAGCCTGAGGAGAAATGTTTTCACGGTTAAACAAAATATTTTGATTATTGGTGTAAAAAACATTGTTTTCGAACTTACAATTCGTTGCCTTACTAATTATAATTTCGCCAACACCAATGTTTTGAGTGTCGTTTCGAAACAACGAATTATTCCTGAAAATACAATCTAAAACCTGTCCAGAGGTATTCACGTCATATCCACCAACATAAATTCCACATTCTTTATTGTTGTAAAAAATATTATTTTTTACAACAATATTTCTAGTAGTGCCATTTTCTTCACAACCAATTTCAACACCATACGTATTGGCATAACTCTCGTTGTTTTCAACAGTAATATCCCAACCACCATCAACATAAATTCCTGCAGCAGAAGAGTATGGACAATTAGTATTAAAAACTTTATTATTTTTCACAACACCGTTTCGAGCATGATCCAAACTTGGTACAGACGATGTACCATAATTTCCTTCACATTCAATTCCAATATTGTTATTGTCTCTCACAATGTTATTCGAAACCACAAAACCATCCACATTACCGCTATGTGTTAAATTTTCGCTAAATCCAGTGACATTGTTGTAAATCGTACAACCATCAACTAAAACATTCGAAATCGCACTTGCTTGAGTCGTTCCTGCTCCATAAACCAAAAACGGATGCGCATTATCATTTGTTGTAGGAACAGTTGTTGGCAATGGCGTCCATTTAATATCATGAATCGAAAGATTTATGAACTTTAAATCAGATGTTCCCGTAGGCGAATTATACACCACAATACCATTAGCATCAGGACAAAGCAAATTCTGAATAATCAGATTTCTAAATTCCAAATGACTAGCACCATTTATTTGAATCATTGCAGTACCAGTTGCAGTAGAAGTTCCAGTGCCATCAAGAATCACAACGTCAGAACCATAATTTCTAAAAACAATTGAATTCCCCAATGTTCCCGAAACATTAAAAATCACATTCTCAAAATACATTCCAGATTTAATAAAAACCGTACTTCCAGCAGTAGCAGAAAAAGCAGCCTTCTGAATCGTTTTCCAAGCAGAGGTTAAAGCCAATCCATTGTTAGTGTCGTTTCCAGAGGCTTTATCAACATAAAAATTAGTTGCAAAAATTAAATTCGAATTAAAAACAAGCATAATAATCAAAGTAAATTTTCGCATTTTTTATAGTTTAAATAATTGATAATTAGAAAATTATAACGTAAAAGTATGTTTTTTATTGTAAATATATATATATATATCTTTTTGAAGCTCTTTCCAACTTTTCATTTCAAGATTTCTCATTTCAAGTAGTTTTTTTGGGCCCAAAAAGAGCTTCTTTCAGTCGCTTTTTCAAGCCACAAAAAACTAACTTTACACTTCAAAATGCTTTACATTTCAATTTGGGCTAGAACAATTTTCAAAAATAATGCTATTTTTCAAATTACAAAAATCTATTTTTCTATCTTTGCAAAACAACACACAATCCATGTACAAATTTCTAATTCGTCCAATACTTTTTTGGTTTGATCCAGAAAAAGTTCACTATTTTACCTTTTCACTCATACGTTTTTTACACAAAATTCCAGGAATTGAATCACTATTCAAATCGCTCTACGAAGTACAAAACAAACAACTAGAAGTTGAGGTTTTTGGGTTAAAATTCAAAAATCCAGTTGGGCTAGCCGCAGGATTCGACAAAGATGCCAAATTGTACAATGAACTATCAAACCTTGGTTTTGGTTTCATCGAAATAGGAACATTAACACCAAAACCACAAGATGGAAACCCCAAAAAACGACTATTTCGACTCAAAAAAGATTCAGCAATCATCAACAGAATGGGCTTCAATAATGGTGGAGTACAAGATGCCGTAGCAAGACTAAAAAAAAATAAAAACGTCTTAATTGGAGGTAACATTGGCAAAAACAAACACACCCCAAACGAAAATGCAATCGATGATTACCAAATTTGCTTCAACGAATTATATGATTTTGTAGATTATTTTGCCGTGAATGTCAGTTCGCCAAACACACCAAACCTTCGGGAACTTCAAGACAAAGAGCCTTTAACAAAACTATTGAAAGCATTACAAACACTAAATTCTCAAAAAGTAAAACAAAAACCCATACTTCTCAAAATAGCACCAGATCTAACAAACGAGCAACTCCTTGATATAATATACATTGTAAAAGAAACCAAAATTGCAGGAGTAATAGCAACCAACACAACCATTTCACGTGACGGTTTGAAATCTGAAAATAAAACAGAAACAGGCGGATTATCCGGGAAACCACTCACCAATCGTTCTACTGAAGTAATTCGTTTTTTGTCAGAAAAAAGCAATAAATCTTTTCCGATAATTGGAGTAGGAGGCATACATTCCGCAAATGATGCCATTGAAAAATTGAATGCTGGTGCAAGTTTAGTACAACTTTACACAGGCTTCATTTATGAAGGCCCAGCACTAGTAAAAGCAATAAATAAATCAATACTTCAAAAAAACGTTGTAAATTAGCAACAAAAACAAACTAATTTGAATCAAAATATCAAAATAATCGAATGTCCTCGAGATGCTATGCAAGGCATAAAGCCGTTTATACCAACTCAAAACAAAGTAAATTACATACAATCGTTACTTCGAGTAGGTTTTGATACCATTGATTTTGGAAGTTTTGTATCCCCAAAAGCAATTCCGCAAATGCAAGATACAGCCCAAGTATTAGCACAATTAGATCTGTCACAAACACAAAGCAAACTACTAGCAATCATTGCAAACACGCATGGAGCGGAACTTTTATCAAAGCACAAAGAAATACAATATCTCGGTTTTCCGTTTTCGATTTCAGAAAATTTTCAAATGCGAAACACACATAAAACCATTGCAGAAAGTTTAGTTACATTACAAGAAATTCTAGAAATTGCAGACAAAACAAATAAAGAAGTAGTTGCCTATTTGTCCATGGGTTTCGGAAATCCATATGGCGATCCTTGGAATGTGGAAATAGTAGGCGAATGGACAGAAAAATTATCAAAAATGGGAGTGAAAATTCTTTCTCTTTCGGATACAGTAGGAACATCAACCCCAGAAGTGATTAGTTATTTATTTTCCAATCTCATCCCAAAGTATCCTAGTATTGAGTTCGGAGCACATTTACACACCACGCCAAATAAATGGTTTGAGAAAATCGATGCAGCATTTCATGCAGGTTGCCGCCGCTATGATGGAGCAATTCAAGGTTTTGGAGGCTGCCCAATGGCCACAGATGATTTGACCGGAAACATGCCAACAGAAAAATTACTGTCTTATTTTACAGCACAAAAACAAAACACCAACACCAGTCCAATGAGTTTTGAAAGTGCCTACAACGAAGCCACAATGTTGTTTAGAGAATTTCATTAAAAGCAATTTCCAGCCATCCATTTCAAGATTTTTCATTTCAAGTTGTTTTTCTAATCTAGAAAAAGAGCTTCCGTTGGTCGCTTTTTTCCAGAAAGAAAAACAAACTTTCCATTTCAAAATGCTTTTCATTACTGTCTGGGCTATTATATTTACTACACGAACAATTTTTATTCTAAACTAAGAAAACTAAAATTAAAAACGTATATTTGCACGCAATTTAACTACAACTACAAATTGCAATGATCGCACACAACTCCAAAATTATCGGCGAAGGATTAACATACGATGACGTGTTACTAGTTCCAAACTATTCCAATGTTTTGCCTCGCGAAGTCAGTATTCAGTCTAAATTTTCTCGAAACATTAGTTTAAACGTTCCAGTTGTTTCTGCAGCCATGGATACAGTTACAGAAAGTTCCATGGCAATTGCAATGGCACAAGAAGGAGGAATAGGAGTTTTACATAAAAACATGACCATTGAGCAACAAGCAGCCAAAGTCAGAAAAGTAAAACGAGCAGAATCAGGAATGATTATCGATCCAGTAACATTACAACTAAATGCAACTGTCGCAGATGCCAAAGCCGTTATGAAAGAATACGGAATCGGTGGCATACCCATTGTTGATGAAAATAAAACATTAAAAGGAATCGTAACCAATCGAGATTTACGTTTCGAGAAAATAAATTCAC
>JANPDC010000163.1:0-24626 GCA_031431275.1 Bacteroidota bacterium | reverse complement strand
GCAAGTTTTCAAGAATTAATTGCAATAGACAATTCCGAAAAAGGAAAAATTTTCTTTTCAGGATTTGCCAATGTGATTAACGCAATGCGAAAATGTCCAAAGTTTATTATTGGTCGAATTCAAGGAAAAACCGTTGGTGGCGGCGTCGGAATTGCCGCTGCAACCGATTATTGTATGGCAACCAAATTCGCATCCATAAAATTATCTGAATTGAATGTCGGAATCGGACCATTCGTGGTTTCGCCAGCAATAGAACGTAAAATGGGCGTTTCAGCAATGTCACAAATAGCAATTGATGCCAATAATTTTTATGATGCTAATTGGGCAAGAGAAAAAGGATTGTTTGCAAACGTTCACGAAAGTATTGAAGATTTAGATACAGAAGTTCAAAAATTCGCAGAACATCTATGTACCTATAATCAAGAAGCAATGATTGAAATGAAAAAAGTTTTTTGGCGAGGCACCGAAGATTGGGACAATCTTTTAGCCGAAAGAGCAGCAATAAGTGGGCGATTGGTTTTGTCAGAATTTACGAAAGAAAAATTGAAAAATTACTCGTAGAGACGTTGCATTGCAACGTCTGAATAAGAAATAAAAAAATGATATACGAATTCAAAGGATTTATTCCAGTTATTCACGAAAGTAGTTTCGTTCATCCGCAAGCAGCAGTTACGGGCAATGTAATTATTGGAAAAAATGTATATGTAGGTCCAGGAGCAGCCATTCGTGGTGATTGGGGCGGAATTATCATAGAAGATGGTTGTAATGTTCAAGAAAATTGTACCATTCATATGTTTCCAGGAAAGTCGCTCACATTAAAAGCAGGAGCACATATTGGTCACGGAGCAATCATTCACGGTGCTAATATTGGAGCCAATTGTCTAGTCGGAATGAACGCTGTAATTATGGATGATGTGAATTTGGGAGACGAATGTATTGTGGGCGCATTGAGTTTCATCAAAGCAGGAATGCAAATCCCGAATAGAAAAATGGTTGTTGGAAATCCAGCAATAATAATAAAAGACGTTTCAGACGAAATGATAGATTGGAAAACCAAAGGAACGGCCTTGTATCAAAAATTGCCAGGCGAATGTTACGAAAGTTTAAAAGTAGTCGAGCCATTGCGAGAAATTCCAGAAAATAGACCAACACAAGAAGCGTTTTATGAAATATTTAAAAAATAACGTAGGGACAATTCGCGAATTGTCCGTGCAATCATAGATTATGAAAATAATAGAATTCAAAATGCCAAAATGGGCGAAAGCATTTCCGAAGCAACAATCATCAATTGGTTGAAAAGCGTGGGCGACTTTGTCAATGCCGAGGAAATTATTTTAGAAATCGCCACCGATAAAGTAGATAGCGAAGTGCCATCGCCAGTTTCTGGTGTCATTACTGAAATACGTTTTCAAAAAGATGCTGTTGTTGGCGTTGGAGAAGTTTTGGCGTTGATAAAGCAAAGCCCCCTAGCCCCAGCCCCCCAACCCCCGAAGGGGGAGCAAACTACAGAGGGAACTCCAATTTTAGTAAATAAAAATGATTTAGAAAAAAAAACTAAAAACATAGAGAATAGTAATCCAAAATCATATTTTTCCAACGTCTCCTCCCCTTTGGGGAGGTCGGGAGGGGCTACTACTTTCATTTCTCCATTAATAATTTCAATTGCCCAAAAAGAAAATTTATCAATTGAAGAATTACAAACAATTTCAGGTTCAGGAGCAGATGGTCGAATTCAAAAAAGTGATGTTTTCAATTATTTAAAAAATAGAAAATATCCAATTCAAAGCATTCCAATTCCTGTCACATCGAGCGCAGTCGAGATGCCAAAATCAGAATATCCTAAGCCTAAAATCAATTTCACAGAAGGAAAAGACAGCATTGTCGAAATGGACAGAATGCGCAAAATGATTGCCGACCATATGGTTTATTCCAAGCAAACATCGCCTCACGTTACATCGTATATTGAGGTTGATGTTACTGATTTAGTCAATTGGCGCAATGAAAATAAAGATAAGTTTCAAGAAAAATATCACGAAAAACTAACTTTCACGCCACTTTTTGTAGATGCAGTTGCAAAAGCAATAGTAGATTTTCCGATGATAAATGTTTCTGTTGATGGTAAGAAAATTATTGTGCACAAAGACATTAACATTGGAATGGCAACAGCACTTCCATCAGGGAATTTAATCGTTCCAGTAGTGAAAAATGCGAACGAAAAATCATTATCTGAACTAGCAAAAGAAGTTAATCATTTAGCCGATGCTTCACGAAACAATAAATTAAAACCAGAAGAGGTTCAAGGAAGTACCTTCACGATTTCTAACGTTGGAACATTCGGAAGTTTGATGGGAACACCAATTATTAACCAACCCGAAGTGGCTATTTTAGCACTCGGAATTATTAAAAAACGTCCAGAAGTTATCACAACCGAGAAAGGTGATGAAATTGCCATTAGAAGTATGATGTACCTTTCGTTATCTTTTGACCACAGAGTTGTTGATGGTTTTCTAGGCGGTTCATTTTTACGAAAAATTGGCGATTATTTAGAAGCCCATCCCAGCCTTTCCAAAGGAAAGAAGCGAGAAATATAAAATTAGAAGTATAATATTCACGTTTCGGCTCCATCTCCTTTGGAGAGGGCTGGGGTGAGGAAAAAACAAATTATGTCATACAATATAAAAATTACCAAAATTAACGAATCCAAAGTAAGTCAAGTTGACATTAACAATATTACTATGGGTAATGCTTTTACAGACCATATGTTTATTTGCGACTATCAAAATGGCGAATGGATAAATCCTAGAATCGAACCTTTAGAAATGATACCAACGCATCCAGCAGCAATGGCTTTGCATTATGGTCAAGCCATTTTCGAAGGAATGAAAGCAACTTTAAGTAAAGACGGAACGCCATTATTATTTCGTCCTGACGAGAATGCCAAGCGTTTGAATTTTAGTGCCAACCGAATGGGAATGCCAAATTTTCCAGAAGATTTATTTGTAGAATCTTTGAAACAATTTGTGAGTTTAGAACGCAATTGGATTCCGACTTCGGCTGGGAGTTCGTTGTATTTACGTCCGTTTATGTATGCTGACGAAGCCTTTATTGGAATGCGAGCAGCAACAAGTTTCAAGTTTATTATTATGGCATCGCCGGCTGGACCATTTTTTAGTAAACCAATAAAATTATATGCCGAAACTAAATATGTTCGTGCCGTAAATGGTGGCACTGGCGAAGCAAAAGCGGCAGGAAATTATGCAGCAGCGATTCGACCAACAGAATATGCCAAAGCCAAAGGTTACGACCAAGTTTTGTGGCTAGATTCTCAAGAATTTGAGCATATTCAAGAAGTTGGAACAATGAATATATTTTTTAAGATTTCAGGAAAATTCATTACACCTGATTTAAGTGGTTCAATTTTGGCTGGAATAACTAGAATGTCGGTTATTGATGTTTTGCGAGATAAAGGTTTTGAAGTTACTGAACGACCAATCTCGATTTCTGAAATTAAATTGGCATCGATTCGAGGCACTTTGGAAGAGGCTTTTGGAGCAGGAACTGCAGTTGGAATCGCTATGATTGAAGAAATTGGCAATATGGATTTTACGATTCATTTACCTAAAGAAAATCCAGTTTCTGAAATGGTGAAAGCCACTTTGAACGATATTAAATTACAAAATATTGATGATAAATTTGGTTGGATTGTAGAATCAGAATAAGTAAAAATTAAAATTTAAACCATTAAGGAATTAAGGTTCATTAAGTTTTTTCTTAATTTTCTTAATCTCTTAATGGTTCGAAAAATAAAAGTTCTTTTAAAACATTAATATGTTAGAAAAAAAAATATTGGAAAGCGCCTTTTCGACAATGGCAACTGCTAAGGCAATGGCAACTTTATACGAAGATAATTTTAAGATAGTTTCTAAATATGTTCACGCCACTTCACGCGGACACGAAGCCATTCAGATCGCTGTTGCGATGCAATTATTACCTCAAGATTATGCTTTTCCGTATTATCGTGACGATGCAATGATGCTCGGAATTGGAATGCAACCTTACGATTTGATGTTGCAATTAATGGCGAAAAAAGACGACCCGTTTTCGGGCGGACGAACTTATTATTGTCATCCTAGTTTAAAAGATGTTGATAAACCAAAAATCCCGCATCAATCTTCGGCAACTGGAATGCAAGCGATTCCGGCAACTGGGGCAGCGATGGGGTTACGCCTCTCCCCCGACCCCTCTCCAAAGGAGAGGGGAGCCAAGACGGAAAGTGATAAAAATGAAAATATTTTAAGTGAATCCGCTCCCCTTCCCGTTGGGAAGGGGTCGGGGGATGGGCTTGTCTTATGTTCACTCGGCGATGCATCGGTAACCGAAGGCGAAATTGCAGAAGCGTTTCAAATGGCGGCTTTGAAACAATTGCCTATTTTGTATTTGGTACAAGATAACGGCTGGGATATTTCTGCTAATGCAGCCGAAACTCGTGCTCAAAATGCTTTTGAATATGCTAAAGGTTTTCACGGTTTAGAAGCGATTTCTATTGATGGAGCCAATTTTGAAGAAAGTTATCTAACCATTGAAAAAGTTATAAAAACCATTCGTGAAGAGCGACGACCTTTTTTGGTTCACGCTAAAGTTCCGTTGTTGAATCATCATACATCTGGCGTTCGAATGGAATGGTATCGTGACGATTTGGACGAAGCCAGAAGTCGTGACCCTTATCCGGTTTTGATAAAACAATTACTCGATGCTGGTTTTTCTAATACTGAAATTTCCGAAATTGAGAACAATGCAGTTGCAAAAGTCCAAGCCGATTTTGACAAAGCGCAACTTGCCGAAGATCCAAAACCCGAAGATTTATTTACGCACGATTTTGCTCCAACACCAATCACAGAAGAAGTTGGCGAACGCAATCCGCAACGAGACGAAAAAGTAGTTATGGTCGATTGCGCACTTTTTGCAGTCGAAGAATTGATGAGAAAACACCCAGAATGTTTGTTGTATGGTCAAGATGTAGGAGCAAGGCTTGGTGGTGTTTTTCGTGAAGCAGCAACTTTGGCGCAAAAATTTGGAGACGAGCGTGTTTTTAATACGCCAATTCAAGAAGCATTTATTGTAGGTTCTACTGTCGGAATGTCGGCTGTGGGTTTAAAACCTATTGTTGAGGTTCAGTTTGCTGATTACATTTGGCCTGGATTGAACCAATTGTTTACCGAAGTCAGTCGCTCGTGTTATTTATCGAACGGAAAATGGCCTGTGAGTATGATTTTGCGAGTGCCAATTGGCGCTTATGGCAGTGGTGGTCCTTATCATTCATCTTCTGTAGAAAGTGTTTTGACTAATATTCGAGGTATAAAAATTGCTTATCCTAGTAATGGTGCGGATTTAAAAGGTTTGATGAAAGCCGCCTACTACGACCCAAATCCTGTGGTGATTTTAGAACATAAAGGTTTATACTGGAGTAAAGTAAAAGGAACTGATGCTGCTAGAGTCAATGAACCAAGCGAGGATTATATTTTACCTTTTGGGAAAGCGAATATCGTTCAAGAAATTTGGGAACAAGAAACTGATGAAACAATTTCTATTATTACTTATGGAATGGGAGTTCATTGGGCGTTGAATGCTTCCGCACAGATTCTGGCAGAAAGCCAGAATGACAAACAACGGATTGAAATTATCGATTTACGAACTTTATATCCGCTTGATGAAGAGGCAATTTTTAAATCTGTTCGAAAAACCAAAAAATGTTTGGTCGTTACTGAAGAACCTACCAATAATTCCTTTGCTAGAAGTTTGGCTGGATTGATTCAAGAAAAATGTTTCCGAAGTCTCGATGCACCAGTTATGGTTATTGGCTCTGAAAATATGCCTGCAATTCCTTTGAATACAATTTTAGAGCAAACTATGATTCCGAATGCAGAAAAAGTAAAGGCAAAAATCGAAAAACTTTTGAGTTATTAATTTAATGATTTTCATTAAATAATTTACCTCACTTTGCTTTTCAAAACAAAACGATGAAGAAATCTCGGGAAAAATCTTTTTAAATAAACACCTAAAACTTCTTTTCCACCAATGTAGATTTCGTGTTTATTGGATTCTATTCCTGTAACAAATTTTTTTGCAAAAAGAGCCACTGGCATTCCGTTTTTTGTTGCTTCATCTTCGGAATTTAGTTTTGTACCATTTGCTGTGAGGGCATTTTTTGAAACATTGGTTTGAATAAAACCAGGGCAAACAAGGGAGACTTTTATGTTATCTTTTTGATGTTCCATTCTCAAAACATCAAAAAAACCATGAAGTGCGTGTTTTGCTCCACAATATCCGGATCGAAATGGTGATCCAAATTTCCCCATTAGACTTGTGATGACTACAAATTGTCCGTTTTGATTTTCAATGAAATGTGGTAAAAGTGCTTTTGACAAGGCTACGGTTCCTAAATAATCAATTTCGATGAGTTTTTTATCGACTTCAAAATCGGTTTCGGCTAGAAGTGAACGTTGACTCACGCCACCATTATTGATTAAAACATCTATTTTTCCGAAAAATGAAAGGGCTTTTTGTACGCTATTTTTTGCATTGTCAAAGTCTGTTAAATCAAATGGTAAAATAGCAACGTTTTGCGATTTACATTTTGATTTTACATGTTCTAATGCTTCAAGGTTTCGGCCTGAGAGAATGAGTTTGCAATTTTTTTGTGCTAATTCATAGGCAAGCCCCTCGCCTATTCCTGATGATGCGCCTGTTATCCAGATTGTTTTGTTGTTTATGTTTTTCATCTGTTGCGTTTTTGCGTGAGGGATTGCAGCGATATCCTTTTGTGGAGCGAATGCGGAACGAAAGATTTAGCGAAAAGCCCGACCCGAAGTTTTTCACGAAGGGTCACGCCCAACTATTTTTCACGAATATAAATGTCGATTGGCACACCTGAGAAATCCCATTGTTCGCGGATTTTGTTTTCTAGGAATCGTTTGTAGGCTTCTTTTACGTACTGTGGCAGGTTGGCAAAAAACACAAATTGTGGTGTTGGGGTTGGCAATTGCATGCAGTATTTTATTTTTACGTATTTTCCTTTTAGTGCTGGTGGTGGATATCCTTCGATTACTTTTAGCATGTAGTCGTTGAATTTTGATGTTGGAATGCGTTGTTGTCTGTTTTCGTATACTTGAACGGTTGCTTCTAGAGCTTTGAGTAATCGTTGTTTTGTGATTGCTGATACGAACAGAATTGGCACGTCTGTGAATGGCATGAGTTCTTTTCGGATTTTTTCTTCGTAGTCACGGGTTGACATGGTGTCTTTTTCGACTAGATCCCATTTGTTGACTAAGATAACAACTCCTTTTCGGTTTTTTTCTGCAAGCCAAAAGATACTTTGATCTTGTCCTTCGAATCCACGGGTGGCATCGATTATTAAAATACAAATATCGGCATGTTCAATGGCTCGAACGGAACGCATTACGGAATAGAACTCTAAATCTTCTTTTACTTTTGCTTTTCGACGAATTCCTGCGGTGTCTACTAAATTGAATTCGAAACCAAAACGGTCGAATTTTGTATCTATTGAATCACGTGTTGTTCCTGCAATATCAGTAACCATGAAGCGATCTTTGCCTATCAAGGCGTTTATGAAACTTGATTTTCCTGCATTTGGTCGACCTACTACTGCAAAACGAGGCAATGTAATTTCTTCTTGTGTTGGTAGTGGCTGTTCTGGGAAGGCATCGATAACGGCGTCTAACAAATCACCTGTTCCGCTGCCAGAAATACTTGCAAAGGTGAAGTATTCTCCTAATCCTAGATTATAAAATTCTACTGCGTCTTTTTCGCGCATGGCATTGTCGACTTTGTTAACGGCAAGTAAAACGGGTTTTGTAACTTTGCGTAGTAGTTTGGCAACGGTATCATCCATTGGGGTGATTCCTTCTTCGACATCAACAACAAAAATAATTACATCTGCTTCGTCAATGGCTAATTCCACTTGTTTGCGGATTTCTCCTTCGAAAACGTCGTCTGATCCTCTGATGTATCCACCTGTGTCGATTACAGAAAATTCTTTTCCGTTCCACTCGCTTTTTCCGTAATTTCTGTCACGTGTTACTCCCGAAACGGCATCTACTATGGCTTCTCTTCGTTGAATTAATCTATTGAAAAGTGTTGATTTCCCTACGTTTGGTCTTCCGACTATGGCTACGATATTGCTCATTTGTTAATTTTTAGATGCAACTTGTAAATTTTAGATTGCCTATCGGAAATTCAAAATTACAGTGTGCAGGTTTGCGATATTGCTATCAAAATACTTTGTTCTATTAAATAATTAAGTATTTTTAATTTTTTGCAAAGGTAGTTATAAAAAGTGATTTATTGGAGTATTAGAGGTTTAGATTTGGTGTCGATGCAATTGATGTGTTTTTGAGTCTTGAAACTATCGATTTGTATCATCTTTTCGCCAAACTGTCATTAACGAATGGAGATCTTTTCAACTTTCATATAATTTAGACAAAAAAATTATTCCGTAAATCCAAAAATTATATAAAAGTGTATATGTAAATCCATAAAAAACACTTCGTTCAACATTTCCGCTACATTCTGATGATTTTTTAAATATTAGCCTCAATGCTCTAAAAAAAATCCAATAGAGCATAGCCAAAAATGTTAATATTGACATCCAAATTATTGCTCCAAGTGCAAAAAATAGATAACTAATAATTATCGTCGCTATGATCCATAAAATTATACTTGCAATTATTCCGCCTATTCCTTCTCCAATTTCTGGTACAGAATGACCAAAACCAGAATTTCCATTAATTTCTTTCAAAAAATTCAATTTTTTTGAATCAAATGTATCGGTTATTTTACCTAAACTGTCTTTCAGTTTTGTCCCATTGTAGAGACTTATCGTGATAAAAAGGAAAAAAGCAATTGAAAGTATTGATATTGAAATGAACGTATTTTCAATAACCGTTTTGTGTTTTCCAATTCCATAAAACCAGACACTTAAAACTGTGATCACAATTATTATTAATGATATTGTAAATATTTTTTTAGAGTCAATTAAAATTCTGCGGTTAGATATTTTCATTTTTTGCGTTTTTTTAATCTATCCGCTAATATTTTATTTTATTCCAAATTTTATCAAAGTATGTTTTGTCTCCAATGTCAAATGTCAGCCAACCTGATTCCTGTATTTTTGCGTCTCGTATCGAAAACTGTCTTTTTGTGCCGTTTTTGAGATATAAATAGACAAAATATTTCATTCTAAACTTGTCTGCTCCTTGTTCTTTTGAATTGTTCCATTTTTGAGCAAAGTCTACGAATTGCTTTTTTGATACTTTTTTAGTTACTGATGCTACTGATTGTGAAGTTGTAACTTTTACAATTTCCATGTAACTTATTTGATTGGTATCAATTAATTCTTTTCCTTTTACGGTTTCTTGTGCAACGAAATTAAAAGTTGAAATTAGTAGAAAGAAAATTATTTTGTTCTTCATGATCAGATTTCATATTTGACTATTGATTGTACCCAAATCGTTTTAACATGTTGGCATTGCTTCTCCAATTTTTATTAACTTTTACATACAATTCAATATGAATTTGTTTACCAAAGAATTTCTCTAAATCTGCTCTTGACTCTACTCCTACTCTTTTGAGCGCTTCGCCTTTGTGACCAATGATGATTCCTTTTTGAGTTTCGCGTTCTACCATAATCAAAGAACGAATTCTGATGATGTTGGCATCTTCAAAAAATTCTTCGGTTACGATTTCAACTGCATAGGGAATTTCTTTGCTGTAATTCAACAAGATTTTTTCTCGAATGGTTTCGTTAACGAAAAAGCGTTCGGGTTTGTCTGTTAAGGTATCTTTTGGATAATAGGCTGGTGATTCTGGCAAAATAGCTAGAATTCTGTCAAAAACTTCTTTTACATTGAAGTTTTGCAATGCCGAAATTGGAAATATTTCTGCATTTGGCACTTTTTCTGCCCAAAATGCTACTTGTTCTTCTAGTTGTTCTTGGTTTGAGGTGTCAATTTTGTTTAGTAAAAGTAATACTGGAATTTGGGCATGTATGATTTTGTTGAAAAAAGCTTCGTCTTTGAGTTCTCGCTCGCCAATTTCTACCATATAAAGGAGTACATCGGCATCTTCGAATGCTGATTTCACAAAATTCATCATGGATTCTTGCATTTCGTAGGCGGGTTTGATGATTCCTGGTGTGTCAGAAAGTATGACTTGAAAATCATCGCCGTTTACAATTCCTAAAATTCTGTGGCGTGTTGTTTGTGCTTTTGAGGTAATAATTGACAATCTTTCTCCAACAAAGGCGTTCATTAGTGTTGATTTTCCAACGTTTGGATTTCCAATAATGTTTACGAAACCTGCTTTATGTGACATTTTAATGCTTTTATATTTTTGCAAAGGTAGTTATATCAAGCGAATAGAAGAAATAAAAGATTTTTTAAATTTTTTGTTGCAATTACAGATTTAGGTTGTATCTTTGCACTCGAAGATCGCGGGATAGAGCAGTAGGCAGCTCGTCGGGCTCATAACCCGAAGGTCACAGGTTCGAGTCCTGTTCCCGCTACAAAGAAAATCCGTAACAAACTTAATTTTAAGCAGTTACGGATTTTTGATTTTTACATTTGTATTATTTATGTATTGTAAAGTATTTTGTAAATATTAAAACAAGTTGATTTTTTACTTTTTTGGTATTTCTCCAGTTTGAATAAGTTTATAAAATTCCTCCTTATTAAGTAAAATTGTTCCTTGTTTTTCTGCTTTATCCATTTTTGAAGGTCCAGCATTATCTCCACAACATAAAAAAGTTAAATTGGTTGTTACACTCTTTGCAATATGGAAATTATTATTTTCTGCAATTTGAGTTATTTCTTTTTTATCTGCTGGCGAAAAACCAGTAAAACAAATTTCATTTAGCTTTTCTTTTTTTAATGTTAATGAGTAAACAATTTCCCAACCTTTATGCTCTGTTAAATTTTCTATCTCTGTTTCTGTAAGTTCTGTTTTTGAGCGGATAATTCGCAATAATTTATCTGATAAATTCATAATTATTTTTAAGATTAATTATTGCATAATTACATTTTCTATATCGTGAGTATCTGTTTTAGGGTGGAAAATTACTTTGCAAGAATAATTAGACCTTAACATTGCTCCAAAACTATTTTGAGAATCAACTGTACCTATTACAGTAAAAGTTGTATCGTTAATTTTTATTACTCCATCTGCCCCACCTTCAAATTCTGCCGTTGACGGAGATTTTAATTGTTTTTCAATATAAAGTTGAGCGTGAGTTAATGCTTCAATTTTATCATAGGTTTTAATTTTGTTTTCTTCATCGCTACTGCAACCGCATTTTACAACTATAAAAACTGCTACTACTACAAAAACAAGAAAAGAAATTACTGCTTTTTTTGGGTCTTGCTTTTTAGCATTTGCATTGTAAGGATTTGTCTCGACTAATTTTGCCATTCTATTTTAATTATTTATTCTCAAACGTCCCTAAACAGAAGTTAGTTTAAATAATCAGCGTGGGACATTTCCTATCTGCTAACAACGTCCGACCAAGAACGCATACAAATAATAAGAAAGCCCACGCCTTTGCGTGTGCAGTTCTTATTCTATTTGTATTTAATAACTTGGTCGGTTCTGTTAACGAGAATAAGTACGCCGATATTTTGAATTCAATTTTTTATTTCATTTCACAAATATAACAGTAATTTCTTTTAAAGTTATATCTGTTAATACATAATAAATTAAAAAACGATTAAGTTACTTTGCTCGATAATTTAATCCTACACAATATGTTGCGTACACCATTTTGAAATTACTTAACACGGATTTGACCATCGTTATTTTTTTTGTTATATTGTTGTACTAAAATTGTTATAAACACATTATAAGTTAATATCTTTACAGCAAATGCAGATTAATATGTCAAATAAAGCAATAAATAGGCTTAAAGTAGTTTTAGCAGAGCAAAATAAAACTAACAAATGGCTTGCAGAAAAATTAGAAAATAATGAAACTACTGTTTCCCGATGGTGTACTAACGAAGTACAACCGTCTATGGATAAATTAGTAGCAATAGCCGAACTTCTTGAAATAGATGTTAGAGATTTAATAAACCCCACTAAAATATCAAAATAATGATGCAACTTGAAATAAAAGACAATAAAATATTTGCTCCATTACTTGGTAAATATTTAGTTTTAAAACCCGAAGAAAAAGTAAGACAAGAATACATTTGTCGCTTGGTAAATGATTACGGTTTCTCTTTGGAACAAATGGGTCAAGAAATAAAAGTAAGCAACTCGCAACGTGGACAAGGTAGAGCGATGGCTGATATTGTTATTTGGAGAAATCCCAAAGACAAACACGACAGCAAAAGTCCGATTGTAGTTGTGGAATGCAAAGCAGAACATATAACCGTTCGTGAAGAAGATTATTTCCAAGGTTATAATTATGCTTCTTGGGCTGGTGCTGATTTTTTCGTTACTTCTAACATTAAAGAAACACGAATTTTTAAAGTAATTAAAGGTAATATTCCCAAAAAATTAGAAGAAATTATTGACATTCCGAAAGCGGATATTGTTAATGATGAAAAGAAAATTACCGACTTATTAAAACAAACCAAAGCTTTTACAAGAGATGAATTTTCCAAACTACTTTTTAAATGCCACAATATTATTCGTAACAACGATAAATTATCTCCAGAAGCCGCATTTGATGAAATAAGTAAAATTTTATTTATTAAAATTAGATACGAACGAAGTAATACGGGTTCTCAAATATTTTCAAAAGAAAATTTCAAAAAAGCTAAAGATAGTTACGAGCAATTTAAACCTAAAGACGGTAAAGACTTTTATCAGAATTTATTTGAACTAACAAAGGAAGATTTCAAAGATGATGATTTGTTTGAAGCATCAGAAATTATCCGTATTCGTGAGAATAGTTTTGAAGCAATTGTTGAAGAACTGCAAATTTATAACCTTTCTACAACAAGTGATGATGTTAAAGGAATTGCATTTGAGCAATTTTTAGGCAGAACATTTAGAGGAGAGTTAGGGCAATTTTTTACCCCTAGAACCGTAGTTGATTTTATGGTAAAAGTGCTTGACCCAGAAGAGGGCGAAATTATTTGCGACCCTTGTTGTGGTAGTGGTGGTTTTTTAATTAAAGCGTTTGAATATGTAAGAGCAAAAATTGAGCAAGAAATACACGAAGAAAAAGAGCGTATCAAATTATTATATTTTGACGATGCTTTTGAAAAGATGCCCGAAAAGGAAAAAGAAAAAGTGGACGAAATTGTAAACGATTTGTTTTCTAAATTGAATGCGGAACTTGATATAAACAACGAAAAAAGCAGGTTACGAGTATTAAGTTACGATTGCATTTTTGGTACTGATGCAAATCCAAGAATGAGCCGTACTGCCAAAATGAATATGATTATGCACGGCGACGGACACGGTGGCGTACACCATAACGATGGTTTGCTGAATGTAAACGGAATATTTGAAAATCGTTTTGATGTTATTTTAACCAATCCACCATTTGGTGCAAGAGTTGAAAAATCTTTAAAAATTAGTGAAGCCGATAAATATACAGACGAAGCAAGAATTATAAAATACCGAGAACGTTACGGCAAAGCATACGATGAAGCGTTGAAACAAGTAAATAACAACATAGGTAAACCTTTATTGAGTTTGTACAAAACAGGCACAATGAGTACACTTACAGAAGTGTTGTTTATTGAGCGTTGCCTTAATTTATTGAAACCTGGCGGAAGATTGGGTATTGTTTTGCCCGAGGGTGTTTTGAATAATACCAACTTGCAAAAAATTAGAGATTATGTTGAGGGCGTTGCAAAAATTATACTCATTACCTCTATTCCGCAAGATGTATTTATTGCCAGTGGTGCAACTGTGAAACCAAGTTTATTATTTTTTAAGAAGTTTACAGAAACTGAAATCAAGGAATTTAAAAACGCAGAAAAGAAAGCAACTGCCGAAATTGAAAAAGAATTTAAAACCAAAGAACAAGCACTTAAAATTGATTGTATAAAACTCGAAGATGAACTATTGGCAGTAACAGATTTTCTAAAAAGAAGAAAAGATGCTGTAAAAAGTACAACTGCAAAAGTTAAAACCACACCCGAAGTAGAGCAAGCCAAAAAAGACGAGCCAATATTAAAGCAAAAATTGAAAGAAGAAAAAACCAAAATAGCAAATGCTTTAAAAGAGTTAGTAGCACAAAAAGACAATGCTATAAAAACTAAAATTAAAGAATTTTTTGATTACCAAATACCAATTGCCGAAGTAGAAAAAGCGGGAATTAGTACAACTGGTGGAGTAATAGAAAATGAACTTGACCCTCTTGAATTAGAATTTACAGCATACAGAAAAGCCAACAAACTTTGGGATAATGTGCTTGAAGAAGTGAAATATGAAATTATAGACGAAAACATTTTTAGAATGGAACTTGGCGAACCAAAATCATTTTATGGTAAATAGTATGCAACAAATAAGTTACTTAAAATTAGTTCCACTTACCCGATTTAATTTGTGGGATGTAAAACGCTATACCAAAGGTTTAAATATTTCATTTGAAAATGTAGTTAGGTTACGAGATATTTTAATTCCTTACAAACAGAATGTTTCAAAAGAAATAATGATTAAAAATAAATGGCAAATTATAGCCAAAATTAATTTTGGAGGTCAGTTGTTTTTAAGAGATTTTGAAGAAATACATACTTATAAAGGAGGACTAAATTTAGTTCCCGAAAATGCTATAATTTATTCTAAAATAAATGTTAGACACGGTTGTATTTATTTCAATGAAATTGGAAATACTCCTTTCGGTGTAAGTAATGAATATCCAACTTTTACATTTGATGAAAAGTTAATATCTGGCGACTTTTTACGCAAAGTTTTAAGAAGTAATGCTTTTAAAAAATTATTAAATAGCAAGACATCAGGAATTTCAAAAGCGAGAGTTAAACAAGATGAATTTTTAGATATTGAAATTCCTTTACCAGCATTAGAAGAACAAAACAGAATAGTTTCCTGTTATAACGCAAAACTGCAACTTGCCCAACAACAAGAACAGCAAGCCAAAACACTTGAAACCGATATCGAAAAATATTTATTTGAGGAGTTGGGGGTTGAAAAAATGATTGTAAAGCCTTTTTTAAAAGGTGTTTTGAATGTATTTAATTTTTCAGAAATATTTGACAGATGGGATTATAACAAAGGTTCAAGTTCCGTTTTTTCAATTTTACATCAATCAAAATATCCTGTAAAAACTTTAGACGAAGCATTTAATTTCACTAACAGAAGTTGGAATAAAAAAGCACATAAAGAAAAAACTTTTACTTACGTTGAAATGGGCGGAATTGATGCGGGTTTAGGTATTGTTGATGCAACCAATTTAGAAGTTTCAAAAGCACCAAGCAGAGCAACTCAAACTATTTTAAAAAGCGATTTAATTATTGGAACAACTAGACCTTACTTGAAAAAATTTGCAATTGTAACGGAGAAAAATAATGAAAATATTGCTTCTTCCGCATTTCAAATAATTGCACCTAGCGAAGATTATTGTTTAGATTATTTGCTTGAATACATTAAATCAGAATTTGGAGTAAAACAATTTGAATATTATATGACTGGTGCTTTATATCCCGCAATAACTTCAAAAGATTTGAGAAGAGTTTTAATTCCATTTCCACCAGTAGAAAAGCAAAAGCAAATTTCAAATCACATTAATTCATTAAAAACACAAATAAAAGAATTGAATGTTTTAAGTGCAAAGAATAAGGAAGAATCAATTGTTGAATTTGAGAAAGAAATATTTAATTAGAAGATATGGCAGAAGTAGAAAAAAGTACTGAAGAAAAAAAATATTTGGATTTGAAGTGGAAATATGAATTGCTAATTAAAGCAAGAAACTTTCATTATGAAAATTTCAATAAATGGATGACTTACTTTTATATAATGATTTCAGCATTAGTTCTTGGTTTGTGTAATATTTTATCAAAACAAGATGCAGATATTTTCAATAAACAAAAAAACATAGTTTTGGTAATTAGTTTTTTGGGTTTTATTATTAGTTTGGCTTGGCATTGGTCAAACAAAGGCTATTATTATTGGAATATAAATTTTATAACATTAGTAAATCATTATGAAAAAAATCTACTAAAATTTGATGAAAATGAAAGAATTTATTTTGTCTTTGCAAACAAAGAACAACAAAACAATTATACTAATCCGTTGAAAGGAGCAAACATTTCAACTTCCAAAATTTCGATTTTTTTATCTTATATAATTACCTTGTTTTGGGGCAGTTTATTAACGTTAATTTTTCTTCAAAATGGATTTATATACGAATGGCTTTACTACTTATGTACTGGACTTTTTCCAATAATTTTAATTTTTTTGTTAAGTTCAATTATCGCTAAAAATTATTTATATAGTTATCATAGTCATTTTCCCAATCTAAATTTAGAATTTCCCGAATGGATTGATAAAGATGAAACCGTTATAAAATAAATCTAATTATTATGAAAGAAATAGACAATTGGGATGATATGGATTTTAGTACCGAGTACAAAATTTGTTCTTCACTTGGAGCAATGGAAAATGCAAGATACTCACAACAAATTGAGGGAGAAGTTTATTTAGGAGATTTTACAGGAAATAACAAAAAATTAATTGGTAGACTGTCAGGCATTAAACTATTACTTGGCGAAGGTGCTACTGACGGCTGGGATGCTTATTCCATTTTTGATAACGAACAACATACACTTGATTTAGGCAACGCAATTTATGATTTTCAAAAAGAGGATTGGAATGAACAATTGAATGAAAAATATAATGATAATCTTACAGAGCCAGATGTTTTGTTTATTGCGTCAATAGAAATTTTGCCCGAATATCAAGGACATAAAATAGGAACTCGGTTTATTAAGGATTTTGTTACAAATTTTGTTCAAGGTTGCTCTATCGTTGCAATAGGAAAAGAACCATTTTACATTCAAACAAATTTTGATAAAGAACTTATTAGAGATGAATTTACTGAAAAAATGAAATACAATGTAATGGACGAAGATTTTGAAAAAATTACATATAAATTATTGAGTTATTTTCTTAAAATAGGATTTGATTATTTCCCTGAAATAAATGAGCAATTTGTTTTTATGTGTCCTGCTGAAATAAATAAAAAATTCTCAAAAATAGAATTTGACTTGTAAAACAAAACTGAAAGTATGAATATTTACAACACCAAGAATAATAGTTTTTCGAGCATAAAAGAAAAACCATTTAAGTTAGAAAAAGAAATTCAAAAGATTTTCGAGGATAATTTAGAAGAAATTTTAAATTTAGAATTAGTACAATCAGAGTTTACCATTCAAAATAAACGTATTGATACACTTGCCTATGACGAGCAAAACAAGGCTTTTATTATTATCGAATACAAACGAGATAAAAACAGTAGCGTTGTTGACCAAGGTTTTACCTACTTAAATTTAATGCTTGAAAACAAGGCGGTTTTTGTTCTTGCATATAACGAAACGCTTAATAAAACCTTGCATAGTAGCACAATTGACTGGTCGCAAACAAGAGTAATTTTTGTTTCGCCAAGTTTTACCGAAAACCAAAAACAAGCAACAAACTTTAAAGATTTAGGAATAGAATTATACGAAATTAAAAGATTTGAGGGCGATATTATTGTAATTAATCCCTACAAGAAAACACAATCTGCCACCAGTATAAAATCGATTTCAGAGAAAAAAGAAGTATTGAAAAATATTGTTAAGGAAATAAAAGTTTATACCGAAGAAGACCATACAACCAATAAAACAGATGATATAATTGAGTTGTACGAAACCTTTAAAAATGCAATACTAAATCTTTCTGACGATATTGAAATTCAACCTAAATTAGATTATGTAGCATTTAAAAAGAACTCAAATATTGCTGATATTTGTGTTCAAAAGAAAGGTTTGAAAATTTGGATTAATCTCAAAAAAGGACAATTAGAAGACCCCAAAAATATTATGCGTGATGTTTCAGAAATGGGACATTGGGGAAATGGAGATTACGAGATTGTAATTACAAATACAGAAAATATTGAGTATATAATGAGTTTGGTGAAACAAGCTATAAAATAAAATTATAGATTTATGGAATTTGGATTAAAAGATACGCTTTACATAATTGGAATAATTGTTGCAGGACTTTCAACATTCTTTACTACTAGACATAATCTAAAAGAATATGTAAGAGATAAAGTTGATGAATTGAAAGATAAAATCCACAAACAAGAAATTGAATTAGAGAAGATTAAGGGTAGAGATGAAAATCAGCAACAGATTATTAATTTGTTTCAAACTCAAATACTTGACCATTTACCTAAAATTTACAACTTGATAAATAGCACTAAAAAAATTAAGTAGTTATGATAGATTATTATAAACTCCAACAATTAAGCGATAAAGTTAAAAGCAATACTGCTACTCAATTAGAAAAAGACGAGTATATGGTTTTGCTTTATAACAACGGTTCTATTACAAAAAATCAATATGACAAATATATTAATGACAAAAACTCAACCGAGTCTTTAGGTGCAGCCATTACAATTGGCGGGATAATACTTTTGGGATATTTGATAAGCAAACTTGTTGGAACTGAAAAGGACTAATTTTAATTTTTTTACAAATGAAATTATCAAATTTAGAAAAGATTTATAAAAGAATTAGAGCCGAAAACGAAACATATTATATATTTCCATTCGAAAAAAACGGAGTGAAATTTGAGATTTTATTTGATATTTTTAAAACACCTTTTCAACTTCATTTTTTACAAAAATCTAGCAATTTTTCTTTTAAAGTAATTGTAGAAAAAGGATTTGAAATAAATCCAAATTTAGACAAAGCAGATTATAAAAACCTTTGCAATGTTTTAGGTTTAAAATACGATGCAAATAATCCATTTAAACCACATTTATTTTTTCAAGAATTTAATGATGCAATACCAAATTACAAAAAACGTGTTTTAGTAAAACAAGAATTATTTCATTTTTATAAGGCAAGTATTGAGGAAAGCGAAAAACTTTATTTTGATGGTTTTATCGAATGGAATAAATTAAATAACGGTAAGACAGTTAGTGAAAAAAATTTAGAAAAAACAAGAATACTTTATCCCGAACATTATTTATATTGTGAAAGAGAAAATGTAAGTGTTCGTTATACAACAGAAATAAAATGAGAATAACTTCACTTTACATAGAAAATTATAAACTTCTTAAAACGTTTAATATTAATTTCACTAAAGATATTTCTATTCTAATAGGTGTAAATGGTTCGGGAAAATCTACAATTTTAGAATGTATTGCACAAATTTTTAGTGATGCTTATTTAGGCGAAAAATCAAAATTTGGTTTTAAACTAATCTATGAAATTAAGGTTGAACAAATAATTGAGGAAACGTCAACATCTGCTGATTTTAAAACAGATTACATAAAAGTCGAAATTTCATCAACTGAAAAAGATGAAAAATTTGAGTATAAAATATTTGATAAATCAAGAACAATAATTGAAATTATTAGTTTGTATGGTTCTTTTGAAAAAATTTTACCCAGCAATATTGTTATTTATTATTCAGGTTTTGCTGAAATAATGAAACAAATTTGTTTGCCTCACGATAACATTTTGTCAAATAATTATAGAAAAGGGAATGCAATTCAAAACCGTCCTTTTTTTTACTTTGAGCCTGATTTATTTAATATTGTTCTAATTACTCTTTTATCGTATGAATTTGGAGATATTCCAAAATTTTTAAAGGAAAGAGCTAAAATTAAAGGTTTACAAAGTGTTACAATATCCTTAAAAAAACCATATTGGGGTAAGGGAAATGCTCAAGATTGGTGGGGTGCAAAAGGAGAAGTGAAATATTTGTTAGATTTTTTAGATAGTTTGGAACAGCCACTCATTATTGATGAAAATTCAAATATTCCTTCAAACGGTAATGTAGTGATGCAATCTTGGCAAAATGAAACCATAATCATTACAATTATTGGTCAAGAAAAACTTTTTGAAGCTCGAGAACATTGTATCGAAGAAAGGAACTTTTTCAAAATATTAAATACTTTAATTATTGATGGTTTTGACCCAAAGGTAAGTTTTTCATTTATTCAAGAAGGAGAACAAAATCAAAAGAACTTTAACGTTTTAAGTGAAGGAGAACAACAGGCGGTCATTATAAGAGGATTAATTGAATTAGTTAATAATGAAAATACTTTGTTTTTATTTGACGAGCCAGATACTTATTTGCATCCATCTTGGCAACGAAATTTTATAGAAGACATTAATAATACTATAACTGATGATTTGTTTAGCAACAGTCAATTTTTAATTACAACTCATTCTCCGCAGTTATTAAGCAATGCTGAACCTTTAAATTGTGATGTGCAAATTATTGAAGATGGAGAAATTGTAAAAATAACTCCAAAATATTATGGTAAAGATATAAGTACCATTTTATATGAAATGATGGGGGTTGAAAGAAGAAATGTAAAAGTTGTTAAATTGTTAAGTGTTTTATTTAATCTAATTGAAGATGAAGAATTAGCAAATGCAAAATTAGAATATACTAAACTTGCTGAACTTTTAGGGGAAGACGACCCAGCAATTATAAGAGCAAAAATACAATTAGACTATTTACAAGAAAATAAAGATGAAGCAAATAGTTAAATTAATTGAACTAAAATCTCTCGTTGAGCACAGAGCAAAAGAACATTCAAATTTCGACAATATTCCCTTAATTGTAAAAGAACAGTTAAGACAAAATTTATTGTCAGAACAGGGGTTTATTTGTTGTTATTGTATGAAACGAATACCCGAAAGTAATCCACCAGCTTTAAAAGTTGAACATTTCTGTTGTCAAGCAGATAATAACCACTTGCAACTGACTTATTCAAATTTATTTGCTTCTTGCACTGGTAATGAGGGACAACCAAAAATAAAACAAACTTGTGATACAAAGAAAGGTAATTCGGTTTTAACAATAAATCCAATTTCTAATCCTCCAAATTGCGAAAGTCTTTTCAAGTTTAATAGTGAGGGAGAAATCAGTTTGTTAGTTGAAAATGCCGAGATTAATAGGCAAATTAATGAGGTTTTAAATTTGAATATGCAAACCTTGAAAGATAGTAGAAGAGAAATTTATTTAGAAGTCCAAAAAAATGTAGAAACTGAAAGCAGAAAACTAGGTAGTAAACAATTGAAATTAAGTTATTTTGAAAAAGAAAAAAGCAAATGGCTAACTCGTTCAGAAAATAAATTCAAACCTTTTTGTATAGTTGCAGTTTATTACTTGAATAAAAAAATTAAGCAATATCAAACATAAAAAAAACGGATTACCAATTGGTTTTCCGTTTTCGATTTTAATTACTCCTAACATAGTGCTGCTCATTTTATCATAATAATGTATAAATGGTTATCAGTATCAATACATAAATTACCTTTTATTTTCCAACCCCCGGCAAATAATTCGTTGATTTTGGCTTCAAAATCTTGCGGGTTCACTTCTCTTACAATTTTTACTTTTTTCATTTTGGTTTTATTTTAGATTATTAATATTAGTAGTTTTAGTAGTTTTAGTAGGGTATTTTTTAAACTTATTTTTTATTAGTGTTATCTTAATAGAATTTACTTTGTTGTAAAAATACTCTACTAACGCTACTAATAAGTTTTATTTTTTTTCTTTAAATATAAATTCAGTGCAACCTTTGTTTTGTCTCGTTTTAAATTCATAGCCTTTGTACTGGGCATATAAAGAAATTTGTTTGGTGCTTTTCAAATATGTTGATTTTAAACTGTAAAATCGATTCAATTCATTAAATCGGTTTTCCATTAGTTCAAAAACGCTAGGGTCAATTTCTTGTTTCAATTTTTTTAACTGCAATTCTTTATTTTTTTCATAGTCAACCAAACCATTTTCTAAAAATTTTCTAATACAACTTATCATAAAAGTATCAAATTTATTCCACTCTTTTTTGTCCCAATCTGTAAAAAACAAGTGATTAAATTCCATAAAAGGTGTATATAAATCACTAAAATAATTATTTAGGAATATCAAATATTTACGTCTGTTATGACTGCTTGAATCCCCGCTTATTTGGTAGTTTGTAGAAATTATAATTTTAGGCGAAAACTCAAACGGAATTTCAAAACTTGATTTGTGTTTCTGCTCTACAATCATTGTGCTTGTTATTACCGAAAATAATTGCTCAAAGTCAAATCCTTTCTTAACATCATCTAAAAACAGTACATCTGTAAATAATGTTACACTTTGAAATGCAAAACGATTATCTGACAGGTCAATGTTTTTACCGTTTTGCGATGCTACATTCCTAAATTGTTCGACTGATTTAACAATCATTCCTTTTCCAGTTCCTCCATTTGCTTTATTTTCAGTTTCTGTATTTTCGTCACTTATAATAACAACCTTTGTTAAACTTGGATTTTTAAAACTATGCAACAAATATCCGATAGCAGAAATAATACAAAAATAGTGGTCTTCGTTATTGGTAACCAACCTTAAAAAATTCTCAAAAACACAAACTTCATTATTTTGCGAAAATGGTCTTTTCAATATAGATTTCTCCCAAACAAAACCATTTAGATAATCAATTTTAAAATAATCATTGACTTTTAATTCTGAATGTGGCGAAATTTCAACAAAACAGTTTTCATAGAAAATAAATGATTTGTTTATTTGGTCTCTTACTGGCAATAATCCAGTTATGTTTAGACTTCCTAAAATTGCTTTTTTACTCAATATTAGTGTTTCGCCTTGTCTTAAAAAAGCATTTGTTAATGCCGTATTTTTGAAAATTTCAATATATTTAAGGCAAATGTTAAATACTTCTTGTGGTGTAATTTCCTTTGCAATACCATTAATAAACTGAATGACTTTGGTTTGATTGTTTATTGCGAAAATGCAAATGCTTATTGATTCTATATATCGTTTTAATTCAAATGGATTTATTGTATAAACGGTATTATTCCCTCTAAATGATTTATTCCAAAAGGTTATGTTTTTGAAGTTTGAATTATTTTCCATATCTAATTATTTTTCAAGTTTAATTAGTGATGCTAACAATTCGCTTTTCTTATAAAAGGATTTATTGATATACTTATACACGGAAATTCGTCCACTATTTTGATAATTCCATAGGGTAACACTTGAAATACCTAAAAGTTCTAAAACTTCTTTTCGAGATAAAAGTTCCTCGTCGTTTTCTTCCTTGTTCGTTTTTACAGTTTTTAGGTGCTGTAATTCTTCTTTAACAGAAGCTCTAATAATGTTGCTTAATTCAGAAACTGTTATCTCTTGAATCTGTAATAATTTGCTATTTTCCATAATTGTATTGTTTTAATTATGGAGCAAATATGAAAAAAGCCTTTTTGTACAATGAACTGTACAGTACAAAGTCTGTACAAAATTATTAGGTGTTATATTTCAATAAATAATTTTCTACATTCTTCTTTAAATCTTTCGCAGATTGCTAACTTTTTGTTTTTACAATGTTCGATTACAGCTTTTAATTCCGATTCCGCTTTTACTCTTGCAAAAATATTTTTGTGCTTATTATTTGGTTCAGTTATTCCTTTTAGTGAGCAATCCAGATACCCTCGATAATTATCTGATGCTAATTTTCCGAAAATTTCATTTTTTAACTCTGTTCCACTTAAACCCTTTGCATTGTTATTTAATTCATATACTTTTCCACTTGCAAATTGAATTCCAATTTCAAACCAAGTTTCTTCTTTCTCAAACTTTAATGGTTTTACATTTAGTTTATTCATTATTTCCGAAACATATTCTAAAGTAAACTTTCGTGGTTCAATATAACATTTATCAGAATAAGAAAAATAATTTTGAGCATTTTCTTCACAAGGAGTCCAATCAACATAATCAACAAATTCAGCAAAATATAACTTTACCATTTGTTGCAACTGTTCTTTTAAATAGTCACTTTCAACTGTTGAACAATTTTTAGAATCAAGTTTAATGATGGTTTCGTTTATTTGTGTATACAAATTGTTGGAATAAGCACTAATGTATTGATAATTATCATCGTCATCAGAATCTTGAAGTTTTATTTTAATAAATCTATCAAAACGTGCAATGACTTCTTTATTCTCTTTTATAAATTTATTGTAAGGCATAATATCTTAAAAATAATCAGCCAATTCTTTGGCTTGTTCTGTTTGTGTTTTATTGATGTAAGCCATAAATGTAACTTCTTTAGAATGTGCCGTTACACTCATTATTAAGCTCGTTGGAATTTTGCCAAAGTTGTTGGTAGCAAAACTTCTTCTACCAATATGACTGCTAATTAACTCCCATTTTTGATAAGTTCCAAATTCCGTTCTTTTGTCTCCGTTTTCTGTAACTATAATTTTATCGCCTTGCACTTTTTCAATCATTCCTGCTTTTTTACATACTTCTTTGATGTAATCGTTATATTTTTGGTCGCTTATTTTTCGTGGAAAATCTCCGTTTCTTTTTTCAAGAATAGTTAATACTTTGTTATCCAAAGGAACTGTAACC
>JANPDC010000162.1:0-7088 GCA_031431275.1 Bacteroidota bacterium | reverse complement strand
GAACGACTGAAAACGTGTGATGGGAATTGATGTTTTGACTGATGGATAGTTCTGAGAATCGGGTCATGGTTTCGCCATCGATTACGATGGTGGTTTTGGTACTTAATGCCATTGTGTTTGTGTTTTTATGTTGTTATTTTTTCTTGAAATCAATAATTTGTATTTGGTAAATGTAAAAAAGATTATGTTAAAAAAGAAACATATTTCATCGATTTTTCAGTATATATACTCTTTCTTTAAAATATTAAGTTTTTTTGAGGGAATAACGTAACAAGAGATTAAATTGAAAGTTAATAAACAAATTGTTTTAAAAAAATTAAAAAACCGTTTTGTTTTAATTGATATTTCAAAAAAACAAAAAAACAACCCATAGGATTGTCTTTTTTATGATTTAAAAATTTGTTGTTGAACTAACAATCAAACTGAATTATGCAGAGCTTCTTTTTTTAACAAAATATCCAACTAAACTAAAATAGTTTTGTCTAACAATTAATTTAAACAACTAATAATAAGTAAATTCAGTGTTGATGATTCTTTTAATCAGCACTAGTTGTTATTGTTCTAATAACTTCGCTCCCTTTTTGTTCTAATGAAATGCTGGTTATTCCTCCCTCATAATTCATTTCGACTTGTACAAAATTCTGTTTTACTAAATAATTATTTGAAATTAAACCATTTTTACCAATCTTCTGTATGAGGTTTTTTGATGGAATTATTTTTAGCAGAGTATTTGCATTTTCGACTAATTTTGTATCAATTATTTGCTCATAGATTAATTTATTTGTTGTGTTTTTAAATTTACATATCACATCAGATGACATGTCAACATTTTTTGTAACACAATCTTCTTTTTGAGGATTTATTTTTTTTGAAAAATTATTAATATAATATTTTTTATTTTTTTTAAAATAACAATCTATTATTATATCCCACTTTTTAATATCAAAATTCAATTCTTCAGGATTTTCTTCATTATTTGTTAAATCTAATAATTTATAGTTTTTTGCATCAAAAATAATTGTACCAACTACATTACTTTCTTCATACAACATGATTTTAATACTCATATCATTTAATTCTTCAATTTCTATAGTCAAACTTTCCTTAAAAGGATTTTTCAATGAAGATGATTTAACAAAATCTGTAAGTATTTTTTTGCAATCTTGAATATTATCAGAAGTTTGAATTTCACTTTTTAAAATGAATTCATTTTTTATATCACTTTTAAGATGACTGTCTTTTTCTTTAAATGAGTTAGTATCTAATACTGCAACGTTATTATCCTTGCAAGAAAAAATAAATAAATTAAAAAATACAAGTACTAAAATTTTTTTCATAAATAATTATTACAATAATTCAACAATCTTAGTTTTAATCTATACTAATCAAGTCCTTAATTTTGCTTAGATATTAGCGTTTGTGTTATACCATCGAGTATGATTTCCTTTATATTTTATATTCGATTTCTACACTCAGAGAATTTAATTTAATAAACTCTTTTTGTTTTTCAGCCATAAAATATTCTACATTTTTTTTCAAAAATTCTTTTTCATGTTTTTTGTATCACATTGATATTCTGATTTTAACTAAAGATTTTGTATGAAAGTTTTAAATACATTAAACATAATTTGTTTGTTTTTGTAGTATGAAGTTCTTATTGATGCCGCTTGTAATACATCAATTTTTGCAAACTTTTTTTATTATGTAAGTTGATTTAGATTTACAGGTAATAATATACTTTTAAAATATTTTTTTATATTTTAATCATTTTACACTTTTTATCTGCTTTTGATAATGTTCTCAAGGTTTCGTCTGTTGACTTGTCCAAATTATAATTTAAGTTTTTTGAAACACAATATTCTTTATAACCCTCTTGTGATGAGGTTGAAAATGTTTCTAATGTATTTAAAATAAATGTATTGTTTTTATATACTACAAGATAATTTTCTTCATAATATCCTTTATCAGGAAATGAAGTAACTATATTAAACCCTTGTTCTGTTTCTTTAATATCTGATATTTGATTTCCTCCATCTGCTGAAAAATTTGTAGTTTTAAGCGCAAAATTAAAATCAACATCATTTTTATTTCCTAAAAATATCATTAATTCGTTGCCTTTATAACGATTATGACAAACTATTTTATCGTTGACTCCATCTTTGTTTACATCAAATGTTTTAATGAAATAGTCCTTATTATTTAGATACTGATTAATATTATTAGTTAATATTTTCTTTTCGGATGAACTATCTTTTTGTGTTTTAATTTTTTTAGTATCATAGTTTTTATCATATAAATATTTATCTCCTAAAAAGAATTTAAACTCTAGATTATCTAGTGTTTTTAATATTTCTGCTTTAGGGAACTTGAACCCTTTGTTTTCTGGGTCATCTTGTCTGTAAGTTAATGTTTCATCAATTTCAATTATTTGATTTGATTTGTCCTTCATATAATATACTCCCAAATTACTACTGTAATAATCTCGTCCTTCAATTAGGATAACTATGTTATCAAAATTAGATTTATAGAGGTGGAAAATAATTTCAGGGTTTTCATAATAAAATTTTAACACTTTAGAAACTTTTAGATTTCCTTTTGTAAAAATAATTTCCTGATTAGACGCATTTGAATTTAATAAAATGGAATATTCATTATAAATTGTTTTATATAATGGTTGTATTGGGGTGTTAACAGGTTTTACTAAACTAAAAAATTCTTTAGTTTCTGTTTTTTTTACTGTTTTTGGATGTTGATTTTTTACTTTAATATCTTCAACGTATTTGTAGTTTAAAAAATCTTCTACTTTATTATTTTTTGCTTTAACTTCATACTCTTTACAAAAAATTAAAATTATATAAATTATTACTAATCGCATTTTTCTAAAATAATTGGGTTTTTATTATTGTTTTCTTTAATTAACAAAAAATCTTTATCTGTAAATTCTAACTTTTTTAGTTTTAAATTATATAATCCTACCCAACTCAATTCTGCTTTTCTATCTTCAATTATTTTTAATTTTCCAATAATTTGATCTTTAGATATTTCTTCATCAATAATATTCAATTTATCTGAATAGAATCTTTTTTGAGATGAAGTATTACTAAATTTTAATAAAAATTCATTGTCTGTTGTAGATTTTTTTACAATTAAGTTTATGTATATTGAATTAAAACTGTAAAGGGACAAATATCCTTTTTCATTATTAATAGTTAACTCAGATAATCCATTATTACAATTAACTGACCAAGTTCCATTAAATTGTAATTGATTTTTTAGATTTCTTAGGCTTTTAAAATTTAGTTTATTTATTACATTTAGATCTTGATTTGTAATTTGAGATTCACTGTTAAATTTTTTATTGTACAAAAGATTAAATCTTTGTTTTGATGAAATCGATGTAATACTTATCTTCCCATTTTTTTCTATTAAGTCATATTGAAAGGTATTAAAATTTTTAAACTTTAATATTTGCTTATCATATTTAAAAGCATAAATACCTAAATCTTCATAATTAGTTGTATCATCAAATTTTACTAAATGGTATACTGGTAACTCTTCTGTGCAACTTGGAATCAATAAATAATAGTAAGAATTTTTTTCAAATAATTTGATACCATTTATTGCTTCCTCCATTGAAGAGGTATTAATGCAAAAATCAACTTGTTTATGATTCTTAACTTTGCTTAATTTTAGATAACTTAATTCTTTATCTTTAAAGTAATATATTTTAAAATTAATTTTGTTTGTTGAAATAGATATTTCACTCACATGATCGTTTTCAACAGTATTTATTTTAAGAGTAATTTGCTTAGCATCATCTCCTTTTATTTGAATTATTTCTGACGAATTTTGTTTTTCATAGTTTTTACAATTACTTATTGAAAATGTAAAAAAAAATGATGCAAAAAGTGTTTTTACAATTATACTATTCATGATATTATTATTTAGAAAATGTCAGACGCTGCTAATTTATTTTTCCCATCAACTTCAATAATTTGACCTCTCTGAGCTTCTACTTGTTGAGTGGATTTTTCTCCTTCGGTTTGATCATCAAAAGCTTTGAAACTTACAAAGAATCCTGAGTTTAATCTATAATTGTGACCTACACCCATTGTATAACTACTTAATATCTCAAAGTGCAAGTGTGGCGCACAAGTACCAGCAGTAACTCCAGATCTGCCTGTCGTACCGAGAACGTCTCCGCAAACAACTTCCTGACCAAAAGTATATTCATTTACTGAATCCAAGTGTGCATAGAACATGAATATATCACCATTCTCACTCCAACCTGTTCCTTGTTTTATTTCTCCATCTGATTCGTATTTTAATTCATAATCTTTTTTTAATTTTAAAAAAGCTTCTTTGTCTTTCACTTTTATTGTTATCGTATTTCCATATCCAGAGTGCCAACGTCTATTATATACCGTTCCATCAACACATGCATATATTGATGTGCCTGTTTTAGTAAATAAATCAAGACCAGCATGTTTTCTGCTTCCTCTAGTATTTCCAAATAAACCCCAGTGCTTTCCGGGATGATTAAACACTCCATCTGATTGTCCTTGAGTAAAAATTGTTGCTATTGGATTGTCTACTGGGTCATGCCAATCGCCTGACTTACCGGGACTACATTCATTAACTCTAAAAACTGTTTTTGCTTTTTCAAAAAATTCTTTAGCTTTTTTCCAACCCGCTGTACCTCCATTAACAGTTCTCCTGATTTTTTTTATATTATCATCTGTCGACTCTTTAATTGTATCTGCAACTTTCCAAATTTCATGTTTTTCCCAATATGCTATTGCTGATAAAACAGCATATTTTGCTTCTTTAACTTTATCAGGATCTGCTTCCAAATCCACGTATTCATCTGGAAATATTTCTTTTAATGTTTCTGAAGCATCTTTATAATTGCCTCTCCCAGTTAATTGTTTCAAACCTCTACCTCTAAATTTGAATCCGTCACCACTAGCTTCATTGCCATTTCCGTTTCCAAAACCGTTTTCTGCGGCATAGAGAAAATTTAAAAGGCTTGTTTGTGGTCTCTGTGATGCAAACGAATCAATTTGACCTCTTCTTAATAATTCCGTAGCTCTAGCTCCAAATAATGAAGTTGTAATATTTCTTGCAGCATATGGAATTACATCAGTTTCTACAATCCAATCCGTACTAATTCCATTTGTTTCAGCGCCTACTTGAGCAAAAAAATGCGCTTTCCGTAAACAAGTATTTAAATGTATTGGCTTATCTGTTCCTTTTCTTTGATTTATATATTGATTTAGATATTTTATAATATCTTCTCTAAACGATGTAGAACTAGAATGTACACCAAAACAATCTTCAATATGTTTTAAAGTTATTTCATCTTCACATCTAGGACACTTTTTCCCAATTTCAAAATACTCCCCATCTTTCTTTAAAAATTCTTTTTCGTGTTTTTTTGTATCGCCCTGACATTCCGCTTTTAACCAAAGATATTCGGTTTGTGGTTTGTAAGTGTCAAAAGTAATAGTATCACCACTATTGTATGTCTTGATTTCCAATACTTTTTCTATATCGTCTACAAACGCCGTTTTTCCAGTTTCTATTTTAGGATTATCTTGTTTTCCTCCTTTTGCATTATTTAGTATTATTGCTGCAAATTGCTTCTTGTTGCTATCTGTAATCGTGTTTGGATTTTTAAATTTATAATTGTAGGTACCCTCTTTTTTCCCTTTTATTAATTTTTCTTTCCAAGTGGTTAGATCGGTATCTGCTTTTGGTCGAAGTTTTATTTTTACTTTAGCAATTCCTGCTTCTACAGTAGCTTTTAGTGCTGTTATTTCAGCACCATTTTCTTTGGCCTCCAAAACAGGTAAATCTGCGCCTGCTGCAACTAAAATACCTTCTTTTTCTTTGATGTTAATGGTCACTTCTTTTCCGTTTAGTGAAAACGTTTTAGCAACAACGTATACTTCTTCTTCTAAAGGTGCATTTTTTATGGGTACAAAATTAGCTCCTAGTTTATATAAATTAAAAGTAATTGTTTCGTCTTTTTTGTATGATGTGGCTGTTAAAGCATTAGTAATATCCAAAAGTTTAGCATATTTTTTATTTGCTTTTTCTATTGGAATTACTTTATCAAATATTATTTTGGCAACAGTATTTTTGTTTATGTTGTTATTATCTCTAGCAAATTTGTATGTGTGTTGTCCTGCTGCTTCAGTCGTTTCTTTTGTAAACTCTTCTTTTGCGAAATAAGCAGTCAGAATTCCTTCTATGTTTTCTGGTTGATTTACAACTGCATTTGTCGTTCCTGAGACAACTATTGGGTCTACACCTGTTGCGTTTTTCACTACTACTGGAACTTGAGCAACTGTTCTTGTTTCTTGTGGTGGTGCGGTTTCTCTTTCTGCGATTTTGTTATTACCTGGGCTGAGTATTTTTTCAGTGCTCACTTTTGTAGTTGCAGAAATAGCTTTGGTTTTATCGGCTTCGACTAGTAAATAATATTCATGCTCTGCGCCGTCAAACATTCCTTTTTTTGCTAAAACGAGCATATTGGCAGATAAAACTACCTTTTGTTTTGCGATTCCTTTGTTGTCAATTTTTTTAGAAATTCCAGACCACAATTGTGTATTGTCTTTTGGATCGTGTCCACTATCTGATAATGTATCTCGTTCCCAAATACTCAATTTTAATGTTTCGCCCAGCATATTCTCTGTACAGACTTTTAGTGTGATACTTTGTCCGTACTTGGGTGGTGTGGCTATTTTTTCTCCTTTGGCATCTAATATTTCTGAACTTATGATTTTTTTTATGCCTAGGGATGGTTTTACAATTATTCCTGGAGGTGCTTTAATTTCTGGGTTGTAAATATAGGCTTCTACTAACAGTTCATGTCCGTAGGACCTTTGTGAGAAATTATAGGATACTCGCTTTCCTGTTTTACGATTACCCATTGCTTCTTGCCAACTACCGTCCTTTTTTTTGAATATTTTCCATTTTACTGTATCTGGATTTATTACAACTGTACCTTTATGAAATTCTGTGACTTCATAAAAATTTTCTTCTCCAATTTTGGGATTCTTTGGTCCAATTATTTTTGCAAC
>JANPDC010000161.1:0-3281 GCA_031431275.1 Bacteroidota bacterium | reverse complement strand
AAATCTTCTACTAAAATTTGCTTTTTGTTGTTTTCGTTGTAGTTCTCTTGAACTTCACAACTCAAGGTTACAAAAATACTGCCAAACAGTAGTAGTTTTGAAATCTTTTTAGAAATGTGTTTCATGTTAGGGATTTAGAACTCCAAAGTAACGACTAAACAATACTTGCTAGGTTGAGGTATAACCGTAAATTTAGTTATATTTTTATGGCGCTGTTTTTGAAGAAGTTATCTTAAAAAAAGCCTAAAAAGCAACTTTTTAGAGATAAAAGCGCCTAAAAAAATGACCGCAGTGAACATCAAAAAACGCTAGGTTGAAACAAAATACCCGATTGAAAAAATTACAATCGGGCATTTTAGAAAATAAACTACATTTTCAAAATCTTAAAATTCACTTCTTTTTCTCCAAATTTCAATTTAAAAAAATAGGTTCCGTTTGAAAAACTCGAAATATCAACATTTGTTTTCGAATCGTTTGGTTTCGTTTGCAGCAACAATTGTCCCGTAATGCTGTAAATTGCAAGGTCAGAAATCTCTGTTTTTGAAGTTATCAATACCGAATTCGTTGTTGGGTTTGGAGCATAACTAAAATCAATTAGTGAATCAAAACTATTGGTGCCTAAAATAGTAGAACAAGAAACGGTGGCTACATATCCAGCATTTACGACACCACTGTCTGAATAGAATTTTAAAGTCAGCGAGCCGTCTGTAGCCGTTGACTCAATTGGTGCGGGAATTGTTGTTCCTGTAAAACCAAGTGTTGTTCCTGTCAAATTTGGGAAAGTGTCATTTGGACCGTTATAAATGTTCAAATAATCGTAATCTATCTCTAAATCAAATGCTGTAAACGTAATTTTTGCTTTAGCGTTAGGATTTGTTGGAATTATGGTTCTAATAATCAACTCATCATCACGATAATTTCCTGTTGCTCCACCCGAATCCGTCAATGGAATTCCAGAGCAAAAATCGCCATTGGTAACAAATATGATAGTTGATGTTGCCCCTATCAATCCGCCCGAACATGTGTTTCTGAATACGGCTTTATAATACGTATTTGGAGTTAGTCCGTTTTTAACAAAAGTATTTGTTGTTGGAGTTTCCCAAGTTCCTGAACTTGATGTTAAAGGAAAAACTGAAACTTCTGACGAAATTGTTCCTCCAGTTTCTGTCCAATTTAAGGTCGCTGATGTTGAATTAATATTCGAAACACCAGATGATGTGATTTTATTAATGCAAGTCGAAATGCAATCTGTGCTCAAACAAGTTCCATTATTAACGGCGTTTAGAATCCTTGTTTTTGGTTGTGGACCGAAACCATTATTGAAGTTTATTCCAATTCCAGAAACCAAATGACAATAACTCATTATAGTCCCTTTTGTGGCTGCACTTGGTATTATTCCTGGTGCTGTATAACAAGAATATCCTTCGGCAGAAGCCCCAATTCCCACTGCGGCGCAATTATCGATGGCAGAACTGTTTCCGTTCCAAATACAGGAATGGGTGTGAGGTGAGCCTAGTAAATGTCCAAACTCATGAGTAATTACTTGTACCGTCCAAGAATAAGTCGGAACAGTGCTGTAACTAAAATTTACATCAGAATAACTGTAATTTCCTGTTTTGCAAAGTCCGTTGATGCTTACTGCAACGCCGCCAAGTCCTCCTGGATCTATGCCAACAAGTTGTCCAACATCGCCATCAAAAACGGGTCTCACTTGATGAAATTTTGATAAATAGGCTGATGAGGTTGTTCCAGTATTTTGGTATGGATCTGGCGTAGTCCAAATGTACATTGATCTCAAAGAGGTTGTGATTCCGTCATTGTTATACAAGGTTTGCACATTATTATACACCGAGGTCATCCAGTTTGTTGTAGTTGTTGAATTACTTCCGTTTGAAACATATAAATTGTTGTCAATTTCAAAATACATGGTTACACATCGTGTACTTTGAATATTTTTTTGAGTGGTACTTTCTTGTGGTTCAACATTGTCTTTTGTTTGACAACCCGAATCGTTTAGAATTTTCAGATCTTCGTCTTTGTAAATAATATAATCCGATGTATTGTTGGTTTTTTGTAGTTTCCCAACAACTAAATTACTCCATTCAACATTTGAAATAATTCCGTTGCATTCATTTTTAAAGAAATTAAAAGAAACAATTGAGTTTATATCCTCTTTAACCATTCCACGGTAATAAATCCCTTTTTCGTAATTGATGTTTTTAGATTTATCAGTATCTACATGAAATCCATCTGCAAAAAGATTCACTTTGTATAAAAACACATTGATGGTTTTTCCTTGATACGGAATTTCGAGTTCAATGTTCTCATATTTATTCGAAACTATTTTATTGACTTCATCAAAGTTGATTGTTGCAAAAGTGGCTTTTGTTATAATTTTCGATGTTTCGGAATTAGAAACGTCTTGAATTTCGACAAAAGGTGAAACTAGTTCAAATTTGGTTTTTCTAGAAATTAATTCTACAATTTTTTTGGGAACTTCTTGCTGGGCAAACCCAAATAAACAAGAAATTAAAAAGATGTAAAGGAATTTATTTTTCATTTTATGATGTATTTATAGACATCAAATATAACGAAAATTTGGTTTTAGTATTGATATTTAACTAAAAATGAAAAAAAGCATCTTCTAAATGTTCAATATTAAATTTTCCTGCTTCTTTGTGAATGGCAATGATGTCAAAACGAACCTCAACATCTAAATCGTTTGAAACAACATATTCATTAATGGCTTTTACTAAAAGTTGAATTTTTTTTGGTTTCACAAAATCTTGAGGTAAACCAAAATCGATGCTAGATCTGGTTTTAACCTCAACTACGGCAAGAATATTTTGCTTTTTTGCAATAATATCTATTTCGGCTTTCTGAAAAACATAGTTTGTCTGCAGAATATCATAGCCGTTTTTCAAAAGAAATTCTACTGAAAGTTCTTCGCCAAGTTTTCCAAGTTCATTATGTTCCGCCATAAGAATTGAGATTGCAGATTAGGGATTGCAAGTTTGAGGTTTCTTGAGATTTGATTAAATCAAAAATCATCAATCAAAAATAACTTTACTACAAACAGAATCAATTTCTATTGAAACTTTATTACCCATTATCAAGGCGCGATTGTCTTGAATGTGTCCTGCGGGGAAATTATACATCACAGGAATATTGTATTTTCTAGTTCATCAATAATATAAACTACATCTTTTCCATAAATTAAATCTTCAAATGCAGGAGAAAGTTCAAACAATCTATTTGTGCCATCTGATAATTCATTAAAA
>JANPDC010000160.1:0-41787 GCA_031431275.1 Bacteroidota bacterium | reverse complement strand
GCTACAACTCCGATCAACTCATGTATATCAAAGATGGAACAACCACCAAAATCGTTCCAATACCACCGTTGTACAAGACATCATATTCTTATAAATACAACGGGAAAGAACTCCAAGACGAGTTGGGGCTGAATGTTTATGATTATGGAGCAAGAATGTACGACATGGCAGCTCCTCATTGGGCACAAATAGACCCGAAAGCAGAATTATATTATTCGATGTCTCCATATGCATATTGCGCAAACAATCCTGTTAGATATATTGATCCAAATGGAATGGAAATTATAAACGGTGAGACTGCTCGTCGTGAAAGATTGCAAGTACAGAGCGATGGTTACAATAAAAGATTGCAAGACAAGTATCAAGGAAATACTGGATATACAAGAAAAGACTTTGGTACTAGAGACGAGTTTAGAGAATATAAAGACACGAGAGATAATGCTAAAGACTTTAGCAGTGAACTATCAAAAAGTAAGGTGACGGAAGCCAAAATACAAAAAGAAATAGATGATTTTAAGGCAACTGATCCAACTAATTTTAACCTGGCTAACAATCTAACTTTTAAAGACAGTAGTGGTAAAGTAAATAATTTAGACGTAACTTTAAAGGGAGGTAATGCTAGTGAATTTGGCGGTGCTGTTACTAAAACTAGTTTTAAAGAAAATGATTTTGACCACTCTTATAATAGTATATCATCAATCACCACTACACTAGATTTTGCAATGATGAAATCATTAAGTGGTGTATTGGCACACGAAATGGGGCACGCATATAATAACGCCCAAAATCCAGTTTTGGGAATGAAAGACACAACTATACACAATTGTCAAGATCCAGCAAATAGAAATACATTTCAATCAAAAACGGCAATGGATTGGCAAACGCATTATAATATGAGTAAGGCGGCTCAAAGTGTAACTAGTGGTATAACTAATTTTTAATAAATATATGAAGAAGTTTTTTACGATTGTTTTTTTGGCTACTTTTTTAATTAGTTATTCTCAAAATAATAATATACAAAAATCATTTCTTTTGCGCTTTTATGAAGAAGAGATTTTAATAGTTAAGGATAAACAAAATAAAAGTATATATGATATTGATAAGTTAAATATAAAAATAGATACATTGGCAGAATATGGGGCTAATGTAGTGATTTGTAAATTTGTATTTGGAGAAAACAGAATCAAATCATTAGATGAAAATCTCAACATAACCTATAATTCATCGTCATGCAGAGATTACATAATGGCTTACGATGTTTTTAACAAAACCACATACAGGCTTCAAGGTTTTAATGGCAATGACTTATTGTTTTTAATAAAAGATATTAGAGAATCAGCATATAATGATTTGCCTGTAAAAAAAATATTAACACGGTTAAATCGTTCAGGAGCAGGATTAGATTTTTTAGCAATATACAAAGCACTACAAAAATTAGATTTTGATGCTGACTGTTTGAAAGTATGTTCTGATGGTAAACCTGCACATGGGAAAGTGACACATTAGGCCAGCGCTGCTTTTCACACATTACTTTTACAAAAAACATTTCCATTTAAGGAATTACTATTGTAAATTATTGAGTTACAAAAGAAGTAACAAACTAAAAATAAATTACTAATAAATCAAAACCCAATATTCAGGAAAATGGATTATTGGGATTTATTAATTTTTCAAAGTACTATCTCGTGCAAGAACTACATTTATTTTGTTGGTTTTTATCTATTCTCAAGGCTTTTTGTGCTCAAAAGTGAGATTTATAAAAACTAATATCAATGGTTTTGCTCTGGAAAGTTTCGTTTGGAGTATTGGATATGCAAATGAAAAGTAGAGATTGAGTTATGCGGTATTTTTGTAATTAAATTACTCGATATTTTAATGATTTTGAACTTGGCGTCCTATTTTTATTGTAACGAACTTAATATATTCAAAAAATTCATCTTCAATTGGGTTATTTAATAAACAGAAAAATCATTTTCTATTAACTAGACTTTTTAAGTTTTCTATTTTCCATCGTCTCATTAAAATACTATCTTTGCAAAAACAATTCTCTTTTGATAAAAATTGGCGAAAATATAATTCTACCAGATTTCCCGCTTCTGTTGGCACCAATGGAAGATGTGAGTGATCCACCATTTCGTAGATTGTGCAAGCAACACGGGGCAGATTTGATGTATTCTGAATTTATTTCATCAGAAGGATTGATTCGTGATGCCATAAAAAGTCGAATGAAACTAGATATTTTTGATTACGAACGTCCAGTAGGAATTCAAATTTTTGGAGGAGATGAAGATGCCATGGCCATGTCAGCAGAAATTGTATCGACAGTCAACCCCGATTTAATAGACATAAACTTTGGTTGTCCAGTAAAAAAAGTAGTGTGCAAAGGAGCAGGAGCAGGAGTTCTCAAAGATGTCGATTTGATGATTCGTTTGACAAAAGCGGTGATTAGAAGTACTAATTTACCAGTTACTGTAAAAACCCGTTTAGGATGGGATGACAACTCCATAAACATTGATGAAGTTGCTGAACGGTTACAAGACATTGGAGTTCAAGCACTTTCAATACACGCTCGTACGAGAGCACAAATGTATAAGGGACATTCAGACTGGTCGCATGTAGCGCGAGTAAAAAATAATCCAAGAATCACGATGCCTATTTTCGGAAATGGTGATATCGATTCACCAGAAAAAGCACTGAAATTCAAAAACGAATATGGAGTAGATGGTATAATGATTGGACGTGCTGCAATAGGATATCCTTGGATTTTTGACGAAATAAAACATTACTTCGAAACGGGCGAACACTTGGCCGCACCAACTATTTCAGATCGAGTTGAAGCAGCAAGAAATCACTTAACATGGTCCATGGACTGGAAAGGCGAACGTGTTGGGATTGTAGAAATGCGACGACATTACACCAATTATTTCAGAGGAATTCATTCTTTCAAAGAACACAAGCAAAAACTAGTTACGTTTGATGAACCTGAGAATCTTTTTAGAACTTTAGATGAAATTCAAGAAATATATTCAGGTTACGAATTTGTTTAAAATTTAAGATCATGTTCGCCAAACGAACCAATAATTCAATAATAGATATAAATCCGACTGATTTTTACTGATTTTTTATATAAAAACCTTTTTTTATCGTTTTAAACCCGTTTAATTTGCCAGACATTTTCAAAATGGTTGCAAGCAATGGATCGTTATAAAATATGATTATGGAATTATCTTCAAAAAACATTTCGTCGATTTTGAATTGTGAGGTTCAAAACCAAAAAACAGAAACCATTATTGAAAACATTTCAATTGACAGTCGTTCACTTCAAAACGGCTCTAAAACTCTCTTTTTTGCTTTAGTTGGACCCAATAACAACGGACATATTTTTATTGAAGAATTACTTAGAAAAGGGGTTCAAAATTTTGTGGTTTCTGAAATTCCCGAGAATTTAGAAAAAAAAGGTATTTTTTTTGTAGTTAAAAATACGTTAGATGCATTCCAAAAAATAGCCACTTTTCATAGAAATCAATTTTCATTTCCAATAATTGGAGTTACAGGAAGCAACGGAAAAACAATTGTAAAAGAATGGTTGAATTTTTTATTGAATCCAGATTTCAATATCATCAGAAGTCCTAAAAGTTATAATTCACAAGTTGGTGTGCCACTTTCAGTTTTAGGAATAAATGAAAAGCATAATTTCGGAATTTTTGAAGCAGGAATATCCACAACAGATGAAATGGAAAATCTTCAAAAAATCATTAATCCAACCATCGGAATTTTAACCAATATTGGTTCCGCACACGATGAAGGATTCGAAAATATTTCTCAAAAAATAAAAGAAAAAGTCAAACTTTTCAAAAATGTAGAGGTTTTGATTTTAAATAAAAACAAAACAATTTCGGCCTTTTTAAATCCAAAAATTGCAACATTTTCTTGGAGTTCAAACGATAAATCTGCAAATATTTTTTATCAAAAAAAGACATTTTCCGATCATTCAGTACTAAATATAACCTATGAAAACGAATGCTTCAAAATCAAAATTCCTTTTACAGATGAAGCTTCGCTTGAAAATTCCATGCATTGTATTGCGACTTTTTTATATTTAAAGTATGATGCACAAATCATAGAAAGTCGAATTTCGCAACTTTTTCCGATAGAAATGCGCCTAAAAGTCAAAAACGGAATTAACAATTCAACAATCATTGATGATAGTTATAGTTCTGATTTTCAATCATTAAAAATAGCATTAGATTTTTTAGAAAACCAAAAACAGCATAAAAAGAAAACCTTGATTTTGTCTGATATTTTTCAATCGGGTTTGTCCGAGGATGAATTATATTCGAAAGTGTCACAATTGGTAATCGAAAATAAAATCAATCGAATTATTGGAATTGGAGAAACCATTTCGAAATTTAAAAACAAATTTTCGAATTGCAAGACCTACATAAATACAAATAGTTTTATTACAGATTTTCAAAACATAGATTTTAGCAAAGAAAGTATCTTAATAAAAGGAGCTAGGAATTTCGAATTCGAAAAAATAGTAGCACTTCTTGAAGAAAAAACACACGAAACTGTTTTAGAAATCAATCTCAATTCCATCAGTCACAATCTTAATTTCTATAAGTCGAAACTCAAATCAACTACCAAATTAATGGTAATGGTCAAGGCTTTTGGTTATGGCAATGGTGGATTCGAAATCGCAAAGTTACTCGAACACCACAAAATTGACTATTTAGGTGTGGCTTTCGCCGATGAAGGAATTTCACTTAAAAATGCTGGAATCAATCTTCCGATTATGGTTTTAAATCCAGAAAATTCAAGTTTTCCAGCAATTATACAGCATCATTTAGAACCCGAAATATACAGCATTAAAGGATTAAATGCCTTTTTGAGAATCGCAAAAGAAAAAAAATTAGAACATTTTCCGATTCATCTAAAAATCGATACCGGAATGCATCGTTTAGGCTTCGAAGAAGAAAATATAGAAGAATTAATTTCGATTTTAAAAGACAATAAAACTATTAAAGTTACATCAATTCTTTCACACATGGCAACAAGCGATGATGGAAAACATTATAAATTTGCCATTTCTCAAATCGAACTATTCGATAAATTATCCTCAAGATTAATTTTTGAATTGAACATACAACCCATTCTTCATATACTAAACACTTCGGGAATTTCCAATTTTCCAAACGCTCAATTCGATATGGTACGTCTCGGAATTGGTTTATATGGAATTTCGAATGACACAGAAGAGCAACACTTTTTAGAAAATGTTGGAACTCTAAAATCTATAATTTCACAAATTCGAACCATCGATTCTGGAGAAAGTGTGGGCTATGGAAGACGATTTATAGCCAAAAAAACCACAAAAATTGCTACAATTCCAATTGGTTACGCAGATGGAATTTCACGACATTGGGGAAATGAAGTTGGTTTCGTAATCATTAACAACAAAAAAGCAACCATTGTTGGAAGTATTTGTATGGACATGCTAATGGTTGATGTCACTGAAATTAATTGTCAAGAAGGCGATTTAGTCATTATTTTTGGCGAAAATCCAACCGTAAATTACATAGCAGAAAAACTACAAACCATTCCTTATGAAATTTTAACAAGTATTTCTCAACGAGTAAAACGTATTTTTTACAGGGAATAGCATAAAAATACTCAAATAAATTTGGAGATGTTAAAAAATGTGTTAAATTCGTCATTACAATTTAAAAAAAACTAACAAAAAAACAATTTATTATGGGAATGATTTCAGAATTTAAAGACTTTGCAATGAAAGGTAATGTTGTTGATCTAGCAGTCGGTGTGGTCATCGGAGGTGCTTTTGGCAAAATTGTATCTTCATTAATTGACGATGTAATAACTCCTTTATTATTAAAACCAGCTTTAGAAGCTGCAAACCTCTCAAAAATTGAAGAATTAGTCGCATTTGGCGGAGTTAAATACGGAATGTTCATGTCCGCTGTTATCAATTTCATCATTATTGCATTGGTATTATTTATGATTATTAAAGGAATTAATGCTTCTAAGAAAAAAGAAGTTGAAGCACCAGCCACTCCTGCAGGACCAACTCAAGAAGAATTGTTGATTCAAATTAGAGATTTGTTAAAAAAATAATATTTCCGCTACACACATATTCTAACTAAATCCCGACTCATACTCGGGATTTTTCTTTTTTAAAGGTTTACATAAAATCAAATGAATATTTATTACTTTTGTTTTTTTAAATTTTTATATGAAAATAGCAGTCGTTGGTGCCACCGGAATGGTTGGAGAAGTAATGCTTCAAATTTTAGCTGAAAGAAATTTTCCAGTAACGGAATTAATTCTTGTCGCATCCGAAAAATCCATTGGAAAAGAAATTGAATTTAGAGGTCAAAAATACAAAGTCGTTGGCATGCAAACCGCAATAGATAGTAAAGCAGACATTGCGCTTTTTTCTGCTGGCGGAGAAACTTCTTTGGAATGGGCTCCAAAATTTGCCGCTGTAGGAACAACTGTAATCGACAATTCGTCTGCTTGGAGAATGGATCCAACAAAAAAATTGGTCGTTCCAGAAATTAACGGAAATATATTAACAAAAGAAGATAAAATCATACCAAATGCAAATTGTTCTACTATTCAATTGGTGATGGTTTTAGCACCTTTGCATAAAAAATACAATATAAAACGAGTTATTGTTTCTACCTATCAATCCATCACAGGAACGGGTGTAAAAGGCGTGCAACAACTTGAAAACGAATACGCAGGAGTTCAAGGCGAAATGGCCTATAAATATCCAATTCACAGAAATGCAATTCCACATTGCGACAGTTTCGAAGAAAATGGGTATACTAAAGAAGAAATGAAATTAGTTCGCGAGACTCAAAAAATCCTAGACGACAGAACAATTGCAGTTACAGCAACAGCCGTTCGTATTCCAGTTGTTGGTGGACATAGTGAAGCAGTAAATATTGAATTCTCAAACGATTTTAATGTTGATGATATTCGAAGGTTGTTGCACAATACTTCTGGAGTAGTAGTTCAAGACAATCTAGACACGTTTTCGTATCCTATGCCATTATATGCACAAGGTAAAGATGATGTTTTTGTGGGTAGAATTCGTAGAGACGAAAGCCAACCAAATTCTTTAAATTTGTGGATTGTAGCAGACAATTTACGAAAAGGTGCAGCCACAAATACTGTTCAAATTGCAGAATATCTAATTAAAAATGATCTTGTTTAAAATAAAATTCATTAAAAAAGTTGAAATAAATAATTCAAATTTATTAATGAATTTTTTAATTACATTTTGGACACAATCCAGTTAAAGTAAAATTCATTTCATTTACCATATAGTTTTCTGGGATATTGAAAACGGGATTTATATCATCTAAACACGTTACAGATAGGCATTTTTCACAACTAAAATGAATATGATGATGATGGTGCGTTTCATGATCATGCTTGTGATTGCAACTGGCATACTTTACTGTTCCGTCTGTGGTAGCAATCTTATGAATAGAATCTTCATTAACCAATCGGTCTAAAACCCTATAGATAGTAACTCTGTCGCACAAACCATTTAAAGTATTTTGAATTTCAATTTGTGATAATGCTACATCAGAATTGGAAATCAATTCTAAAATAGCGGTTTTAGCTACTGTTTTTCTTTGAATTTTCATTTTTGAAACTAATAATGCAATTTTGTTGCATTAAATAAATAAAATATTTTATATTTGTAATTTAATTACAATATGCAAATATAATTAATATGAAACTAAAACCAACTTCTGTTTTAGATATTTTAGGAATTTCAAGTGCAACAATTTGTTTAATGCATTGTTTGATTTTTCCATTGTTGACAATTTTACCTTTTGCATTCATACAAAATCATTACATAGATACTGTTTTTGCGTCTATTGGAATATTTGTAGTTTCTAAAATTGTTTTAAGCGAAGCGAATTTTAAAATCAAATTTATTTTAGGTTGTTCAATTATTTTAGTTATAATTGGTATTTCAATAGAAATACTTTTAGATTACGAATCCTGGCTAATTTTAGTTGGTGGATTAGGGATGATTATTGGGCATTTATTAAATTTTAAATCATATTTCAAAAAAAATTAAAGCAACAATAGTGCATTTATAAAAAAATAATATATTTTTGCAACAATGTTTAAATAAAACAAAGTAATGCCTGTATTACAAATTGAAAATCTGAGCAAACAATATAAAGATTTTTACGCACTTAAAAACTTAAATTTATCAATTGAAAAAGGGGAGATATTTTGTCTTCTTGGTCAAAACGGTGCCGGAAAAACAACAACAATAAACTTAATTCTAGGATTTATTAACTCAAATTTTGGTAGCATAAAAGTAAATGATGTTGCCGTAAATTCAAGTCAAAATAAAACAAACAAATTTATTGCATACATACCAGAAGTTGTGCAGTTATACGATAACTTAACTGGAATAGAAAATTTAGATTTCTTTAGTAAGTTGGCAGGTTACAACTATTCAAAAAAGGATTTGAGCGATTTTCTGTTAACATCAAACCTTCAATTAGAAGCACACCAATCAAAATTAAAAACCTATTCAAAAGGAATGCGTCAAAAAGTAGGAATTGCCATTGCGATTGCAAAAAATGCAGATTTGGTTGTAATGGATGAGCCAACTTCTGGACTTGACCCAATGGCAACATCTGAATTTACAAAAATATGCAAGGAACTCGCTGCTAATGGAAAAACCATTTTTATGGCTACACATGATATTTTTAATGCTGTAAATGTGGGAACAAAAATTGGAATTATGAAACAAGGTGAATTAGTACATACTATAAATACTTCAGAAATTACCGCACTCGAATTACAAAAACTCTATTTACAAACAATTTAAAAAACAATTTAATTACATTACAATGAATAAATTATACTTATTATTATTTTTAACAACTTCTTTTTTAACAATAGCTCAAAACAGCATAAAAGGACAAATTAATTCAGACCGTGGACAAGAAATTACGCCTGTAAAGGTTGAATTAAAAAGTAAGGGTAAAGTATTTACTGTAAATTCTCAAAATGATGGAAGTTTTGAATTTATAGATCTACAAAACGGAACTTACAAATTAGCAATAACCGCTGATAGTTACAATGATTTTATTGAGACAGTTGAATTAAAGAATGAAAATAAAAACATCAATATTGTTTTAGAATCTACTAAAAATCAATTGCAAACTGTCGAAGTTATTGGACGTTCAGCAAAAAAATACAACAGTGATTATTCGTTTTCTGCAACAAAAACAGCTATTCGTAACAAAGATTTACCACAAGCGGTTTCTACCATTACTAAAGAGTTAATTGAAGATCGACAGGCATTTCAATTAGCAGATGCTGTAAAAATAGCTAGTGGTGTTGTACCTTCGAGTTTTTACAATCAATACGCTATTCGTGGTATTAGTCAAAATGAAGAAGGTCAGTTTATTAACGGTATGCGAACAAGACAATATTACTTTTTACAACCATTAACAACTAATATTGAGCGAGTTGAAGTAGTGAAAGGACCTGCAAGTGCTACTTTTTCATCTGTAGATCCAGGTGGAAGTATCAATTTAGTAACAAAAAAACCATTAGCGATTGATAGAAAAGAAATTAGTTTTACTGCTGGAAGTTTTTCAACAATTCGCGGAACATTAGATTTTACAGGTCCATTAAATAAAGAAAAAACATTACTATATCGAGTAAATGGTGCATACCAAGAAGCCAAAAGTTACCGTGATTTAGTTAATAACAACTCTTTTTTATTTTCTCCTTCAATTTCTTATGTACCAAATGATAAAACAGCAATAAATGCGGAAATTATTATGAGCGACATGACTGGAAATTTAGATAGAGGACAACCAATTTTTGGAGCTGTAGCAGGTCAAACCGATTTAAACAGCACTCCAATAAGTCTTAATTTAGGGGCATCAAATGATTTTTTTAAGTCAAAAGAATTTATTTTGACTACAAGTTTCTCTCATAAGTTTACTAAAAACATCAGTTTTAATGCACAATACATGAAGCAAACTTGGAAAGAAGATTTACAGGAACACCGAACAACCAACGCTTTTGCAGTGGATATAGCAAACCAACCTGTTAGATCTTTGGCTGCGATGCAGTTTGTACAAAGAAAACAGTCTTGGAATATTGATAATTTAAGTGCCTATTTCAACTTTGATTTCGAATCAGGACAAGTGAAAAATAAATTATTGATAGGATATGATTTGCACAGTTGGGGGAAAATAAAAGGAGGCGGACAAAACGCAGCAAGAGGTTTTTTACTAAATAACGGTTCAGTTGCCAATACGTTTGTACTTGCAAATGCAGCAAATTATCAAACAATTGTAGTAGATGGAGTAACCCTACCAAGACCAAATGTGAACTATTTTAATTTGAATAATCCATCATACACTATTAGAAACATTAATGATTACAATGTTAATGTACGTACTGCTTTGCCATCTGCATTAACAACTACAGATGCAGTTTACATTCAAGAAAATCTACAATGGGATAAACTTACCGTCTTATTAAGTCTTCGATACGAATGGTTTAAAGACATTACAAATTATGATGCTCTCAATGAAAAATCCTTTACAAATAAAGCCTTCTTACCAAGACTTGGAGTAAGTTATGCACTAAATAAAAATATAAGTTTTTATAGTACCTATTTGCAAGGATTTCAACCACAATCAAATACCGTAACTTTAATGCCACAAACAAGTAGTTTTTTTAATACTTCGGATTCAGCAGCACAGTATGATCCATTAAAAAGTGATTTAAGTGAAGTTGGTGTAAAAACAGAATTCTTTAACGGAAAAATGACTGTTAATGCGGCTTATTTTGATATCAATCAGAAAAACATATTGCAAAATGCTAACAACCCTGCTTTTCCAGATTTGCTAGTAACTCGTGGCGAAGAACGAAGTACAGGGTTTGAAATAGATATTGCTGGTTTCATACTACCAAATTGGCAAGTAAATGCTTCTTACAGTTATATTGATGCAAGAATTTTGGTTGATAACGATGTTACATTAATTGGTGCAAGAAAACAAAATACGCCATTTAACAATGCCAATTTATGGACACGTTATAATTTTACAAATTTTGAACCACTAAAAGATTTAGGAATTGGTTTTGGCGTTCAACACAGTGGCAGTAAAGTGCCTTGGTTTAACAGATCCTTTGATGTTCCTGCATACACAATTATGGACATGGCTTTTTATTACAAACCAGCAAAAGGAGGTTTTCAATTGTCTTTAAACATAAATAATATTGCAAATACAACTTATTGGATTGGAGCACAAAACTATTTGAGACTTTTCCCCGGAGCGCCTAGAAATGCAATGTTAACGGCAACTTATAAGTTTCAATAACAACATGTAACCAACTTTAAATGCCAATTTTAAAAAACACAATATTTTTGATAACACAACAATTTTGTAAAAACATATTGCAATTAAGAATGTTTTACTATTTGTATGTATTGTTTTTTGTATTATTGTTGTTTACATCTTATAGTGTTTTAGAAAATCATACCGTACAAAACAATACTAAACTTAATTTTCAAAAGCAAGTACGAAGAAGTTGGGAAAATAACCCTGACAAACATCCGCATCGAATGGCACATTATGGGTCATTTGCTTTTAGAATACAACACAAATTGAGCCTATTTGATAGTGGTTTAGAAAATTTTACAGGCAATGTAGTTTTTTTAGAAGCACACAAGCAAAACACAGTCAATTTTTCAGAGGCTAATCTTTCCACAGGGCTATTGCGTTTTGGAGAGATTAGTTTATCTATATTGTTGCGTTTTATAGTGCCATTAATTTTGTTTTTTCTAGGTTTTAGTGCAATAGCAAGCGACAGAGAAAACGGCACATTAAAAATTTTATTTGCTCAAGGTATCGGTTGGAAACAACTTATTTTTGGAAAAACATTCGGACTATTTCTAATAGCCCTATTATTTTTTATTCCAACACTTGTAACTACATTTTTCCTTGCAAACACTACTGCAATTTCTTCTGATGAACTCAATAGAATTTTTTTTATTGCGTTCTTTTTTCTGTTCTTTTTTTGGATTGTCTCTTTAGGAACTGTATTGGTTTCGGTCATAAGTCCAACTTCAAAGTCAGCCTTGCTTAAATTATTAGGATTGTGGCTCTTTTTAGTTATTCTGTTACCAAAAACGATGCAAGCTTTTGGAAATTATGTTTACGAAACACCCACAAAAAATGAGTTTGAAGAACAAATTGAAAAAGATCTTATCTTGTTAGGAGACAGTCACAACCCAGACGATTTGCATTATAATAAAATAAAAGATTCCTTACTGTTACAATTTAAAGTAGATTCAGTTCAAAAACTACCCTTTAATTATGGGGGTTTTGTAATGAAAGAAGGCGAACGATTGAGTGCTGAGATTTATAATAATCATCAGAAAAAACTTTTTCAATTGTACCAAAAGCAGAACGATTTGAATAAATTTACAGCCATAGTTAATCCGTTTACAGCCATTAAAAATATTTCAATGTCTTTATCGGGCACTGATTTTGAATCGTATACTGATTTTCAAAATCAAGCAGAAAGATACCGCTATAATTTAGCCCAAAGAATGAACGAGCTGCAAATTAAACACATCAGCAATAAAAAACTTGGTGAAAAAGATAAGCCTCACAGTATTAGTAATAAGTATTGGAAGGAAACACCCGATTTTACAAATCGGTTTTTAACGCTAAAAACTGTTTTAGAAAACATTCAATTTGAAATAATTACGTTGTTATTTTGGGCTTTTGGTTTAATTGTTTTAATCCATCTCATTGAAAAAAAATTAAAAGTAATATAAGATGTTTATTATATCATTAAAAAATATTTTACGAGGCAAAAGTGTTCTTTTTGCACTTCTCCTACTTTTTATTTTGGGTTTGACCAGTATTATAATAGGGAAACAGTTTTTGCAAAAACAACAAAAAGCAATCGAACAAACTACTGTTTTTCAACAACAACAAATAGATAGAAATGTGCTTTATTTTGATAAAGAAATGGGATTGCTCTTGTACTATCTAAAATTCTCAAATGTAAACAAAACAGAACCTATTACTGGTCTATCTATTGGGCAACGAGATACAGAATCTTCCATAAAAAGCCTTACCATTAGAGGTTTAGAAGCACAATTGTATGATGCCGATTTGAACAATCCAACTAATTTATTGTCGGGTAATTTAGATTTAGGGTTTGTAATCATTTTCCTATTCCCCTTGTTTATTATTTCTCTTTGTTATGGAATTTACTCTGAAGAGAAAGAATTAAAAACCTTGCAATTACTTGTGGTACAATCTAGTAAAAATTATTTTTTTGTATTTTTAAAACTGTGTTCTCGTATGGTTTTAGTTTTTGCAATTTTGTTATTACTGTTTATTTCGGCATCCATTATTTTAAAACTGCCATGGAACTTACCTTTTGTATCTTTTATAATGGCTAGTATTTTATATTTACTATTTTGGTTTTCAATTTGCTTTTTTGTTATTTCTTTCAAAAAAAGCTCTAGTAATAATGCAATTACCTTATTATCTATTTGGCTGACATTAACAATAGTATTGCCAGCAATTTTAAACAATTATGTAAGCAATAAATATCCTATACCAGAAGCATTAAGCACTATGGTAAAACAACGTGATGGTTATCATAAAAAATGGGATTTAGATAAAGAGCCAACTTTAGAAAAGTTCTATGAAATTTATCCCCAGTTTAGAAAATACAAATTATCTGATAAAACATTTAGTTGGCTTTGGTATTATGCCATGCAACACATGGGCGATTACGAATCGAGTGACGATGCAAAAAAAATGCGTCAAAAAATAATAAACCGCCAAGATTTCAGCCAAACCATAGGCAAATTCATTCCAACAATTCATACCCAATTGTTGTTTAATGATTTAGCAGGCTCTGGAATACAAAATCAGTTTAATTACTTAGACAACACCAAGTTATTTCACGAAAAAATGAGGCTTCATTTTTATCCAAAAATTTTCAATGAAGATGATGTTAAAAAACAAGATTGGAAAAAATACAAAATAGTTTTTTACTCTGAGAAACCAACTGTAAATTGGTTGAATTCGTTTTTTCCTTTATTATTTTCTTCTGTATTGGTACTGATCTTAGGTTTTCTTACTTTTAAATCTTCAAAAGAGATTTAAAACTTATAATTGAAAGGTACTATTTTTGCAAAAATTAGTTTTTTAAAGCAGTTTTAAAATTATAAAGCATAAAAAAAGCCAACTTTTAACGGTTGGCTTTGATTTTTAAAAAAGAAATTTATTTTTTATCTTCTTCTTTTATTTTAGCATCTTGTTCCATCATTAATTTATGGTCTGCTTCCATTTTTTTGTGGTCTGTCATAATTTCTTCGTGCTCTTTCATCATTTTTTCATGATCGGCTTTAACTTCATCGTCAGTTAAATTGCCTTCTACATGTTTTTTCTCTAATTCTTCATGACTTTTAATAACTGCGTCGTGCTTAACAATTAATTCTTTATGAGAACTTAGCATTTTACTATGCTCTAGTTCAACTTTGTTATGAGCACTGGTATCTGCCTCTTTTAAAAGATTGTGAGCTGTTACAAAATCAGTATGCTCTTTTTCCATTGCAGCATCGGCGGCTTCTAAAATTTTGTGATCTGCTTCTAATTGCGAATGATCTGCTGTTAATTTTGCTTCAAGCTCCGGATTTTTCTTATTACAAGAAACTATACTTAAAGTCACTAAAAAAGCGATGGCGAGTGTTGAGATTTTATTTTTCATAATTAAATTTTTGGTAAATGTAATAAAAAGAAATAAAATATTTCGCAACTTTATTGCATTATTAAAAAATTATATTACATTTGCAATGTTGTTGCATTAATAATATAATTATGAAAAAATTCATTATTACCATAGTTGCATTTTATTCATTAGTTGGATTTAGTTTTAATCCGCCAACAGATGTTGATAAAATTTTAAACTCAGGCGACGGAAAAACAATAACAACAGCATATAAAGTAAATTCAGTTGAAGAGGAATATGATTTGCTCCGACACTTAAAGTTAAAACCAATTATGCAAAAACTATACATAAAGGAAGGTGATTATTATGATGCAATATTGACCAACTCAGGAACTCTATATTTTAAAATTGTTATAAAAAAAATATTTAATAAGAATGTACCATTAGTAATCTAACTTCACATGAAAAAACTTCCAGTAACCGTACTTTCGGGTTTTTTAGGCGCAGGAAAAACAACTTTGCTCAATCACATTCTTCATAACAAAGACGGATTGAAAGTTGCGGTTATTGTAAACGATATGAGTGAAGTAAACATTGATGTCAACTTAGTAAAAGCCGAAAATACGCTTTCGCGTACCGAAGAAAAGTTAGTAGAAATGAGCAACGGTTGCATTTGTTGTACACTTCGTGAAGATTTGATGATAGAAGTCGAAAAACTTGCTAAAGAAAACCGTTTTGATTATTTATTGATTGAAAGTACCGGAATCAGTGAGCCAATTCCTGTGGCACAGACTTTTACTTTCGTGAATGAAGATGAAAATATTGACTTATCGAGGTTCTCATATATAGACACAATGGTTACCGTTGTAGATGGATTGAACTTTTTTAAAGATTTTGGTTCTGCTCAAACTTTAGAGGACATTAAAGCCACAAATATTGAAAACGATACTCGAACTATCGTCAATCTTTTGGTGGATCAAGTAGAGTTTGCCAATGTCATTATTTTGAATAAAACCGATTTAATTTCACAAACACAATTACAATATCTCAAAGCAACTTTGCAAAAACTGAATCCAGTTGCTAAAATTATATGTTCAGAAATGAGCAAAGTAGACCCAAAAGAAATCATAAATACGGGTTTGTTTGATTTTGAAGAAGCAGAAACATCTGCAGGTTGGATGAGAGAATTAGAAGGCATTCACACACCCGAAACTGAAGAATACGGAATTACATCATTTGTGTATCGAAACGAAAAACCATTTCATCCAGCACGATTTTGGAAACTAATCCGTGAAGATTTTCCACAAACTGTTATACGTAGCAAAGGATTGTTTTGGGTAGCATCAAGACCAGCACAAGCTATTAATTGGAGTCAGGCAGGTGGTTCCATGAAAGCAGAAGGTGCAGGTGTTTGGTGGGCTAGTATGCCATTTGGCGAACGAATAAAATTTCAAAATTTTGCCGATAATCAAGAAATTATTGAAGAGCGTTGGACTCCTGAATTTGGCGACAGATTGAATGAATTAGTTTTAATTGGTATTCACTTAAACGAAAAAGAAGTTCGAAAACAATTTGATAAGTGTATTTGCACCAAACAAGAAATTATGTTAATGCAGAGCGGAATGTTTTCAACAGATGATGATTTTCCGATTGAACGACAATTTGCAGAAATAGGTAGTGAAATTGCTTTTCACGAATAAAAATATTTAAAATTTTCATCCTTGGTTTGGTTGGAATCTAGATTTTACATTTACCTAAAATAAATGTGGGTCTAAAACTCGCTGTGGTGGCGAGCAATTTAAAACGGTTTGTCAATGGACAAACCGTTTTTTATTAAAATTTGTTAAAAAAGCCATAATTAAATTAAGGTAACCTATATTTGTATTCAGTGAAAAAGAAATTTGTTATACTAAATGCTTTTATGTCGGTTGTAATATTGTTTGCAATATTATTTCAATCGTTGCATAGTTATGAGCATTTGGCTAAAGAACTTACTTTAAAAAAATGTGTACACAAACATGTTTCTGAAAAACAAATAACACATCAACACAATACTTTTGATAAATGTTTTGTGTGTGAATTTGCCTTTTCAACATATATTCCATCTTCTGTTCAGTCATTAACGTTTATAAATGATTGTGATTCATACCAAAATGATTCTAATTTTTTAATAGAATCGAATGATTACTTTTCAGGAATTTCCTATTCTCTTCGAGGTCCACCAAGAGTTTAAAATACTAGTAAAATTTACAAAAAACCACTATTTGAAAGTATGTGGTTTGTTTGTGTTTGTATTTTAAATTAAGACAATGCTACAAAAAATCATTCTTGTTTTTGTGCTGTCATTATGCAATTTTGCATTCTGTCAATTCACAATTAGTGGAACAATTACCGACGAAAACAACAAGCCTATTGAGGGCTGCCACATACACATTAGAAACAAAAACAGTTCAACCGATTTGAATGGAAATTTTTTAATTCAAAACATTCAAAAAGGTAAGACTAAAATCTATGTAACCAATTTAGAATTCAAATCTATTGAAGAGATATTGGAAATAAATGATAATGTTATCTATAATGTAAAAATGTTTTCGAAAGTAAATGCTTTGAATGATGTAGTTGTAACTCAAAAACGAAATAGCGAAAACAACTCGATTTTGGAACAAAAAATAAAGTCAGAAACCATCGAAAAATATAGCAATCAAACTCTTGGAGATGCTTTGAAAGAGGTTGCAGGAGTTTCTATTTTGCGAACAGGAAGCAATATTGTAAAACCAGTGATTAATGGTTTACATTCAAGTCGTGTTCCGATAATTAGTAACAATGTTCGACTTGAAGACCAGCAATGGGGTTCTGAACATGCACCAAACTTTGACATCAATTCGGCAGGAAAAATTACTGTAATAAAAGGTGCATCTGGGTTACAATATGGTGGCGATGCCGTTGGAGGTTTGGTAATTATTGAACCAGTTGAGGTATTGAAAGATACTTTATTTGGGAAAACCATATCAAGTTTATCCTCTAATGGAAAAGGTGGAACAATTAGTACAAGTCTTCATAAAGGAAACTTTTGCGATTGGAGTTGGAATGCTTTGGGAACTTTCAAATATTTTGGAGACCGAAATGCAGCCAATTATAATTTGTCAAATACTGGAAACCGAGAAATGAATTTTGCTGGCGATATAAAATTTACAGGGAAAAAATACAATGTTTCGGCTTTTTACAGCCTTTATAATGCGCAAATAGGCATTTTGAGTGCGGCGCATATTGGTAATGTTAATGATTTGTATAACTCTATAAACAAACAGATTCCGTCGGTTATTAATGATTTTACCTATGATTTAAAAAATCCAAAGCAAGAGGTGAAACATCATTTAGCAAAAGTCAATTTCAATTATTCAGTTAGTGATAACAGTAATTTGGCGTTTCAATATTCCTATCAGTTCAACAAACGATTAGAGTTCGACTTGCGTCGTGGTAATTTTAAAAATGTTCCTGCGTTAGATTTAGAACTTCGAACGCATTCGATGAAAATCGATTTCAAAAAAGAATGTTTACATTGGGATTTTAAAACGGGTTTAAATGCTGAAAATCAAGAAAATATTGCAAGTCCACAAACGGGTGTTCGACCTTTGATTCCTGATTATTTACGCAATGATTTTGGCATTTATGCCGTAGCAAATAAACCCTTTTCTGAAAATTTGACATTAGATCTAGGTCTAAGATATGATTATTCCAATACCAGCGCCTCGAAATTTTATTTCAAAACACGGTGGAACGAGCGCGGATACAACAACTTGTTTTCCGACTTTATCAAAGGCGAAACAGAAATTGGCGACCAATGGTTTACAAAACCCAACTTTACATTTCATAATTTTTCTGGAAGTTTAGGCATGCACAAAAAATTCAGTCAAAATTTAAATTGGTATGTAAACATAAGTTTGGCAAGCAGAAACCCAAATCCATCAGAATTTTTTAGTGATGGATTGCACCATTCAACGGGACAGATTGAGTTAGGCGATTTAGGTTTGAAAAAAGAGCAATCGTATAAACTATCGACTACTTTGCAAAAAAAATGGAATCGATTTTCAATAGAAATTAATCCATACATCAGTAGTATTCGAAATTATATGTTCTTAAAACCAATAGGTTTTGAAACCACAATTCGTGGTGCTTTTCCGGTTTGGAATTATGAGCAAACTAATGCTTTATTAACTGGTTTAGATTTGCACGCTGTTTGGGATCTTACGGATCATTTGAAATATCAATTGAACTTTGCAGCCGTAAACGGTTTTGATTTATCTAATAACTTGCCACTTATTGCCATGCCACCAGTTAATCTTTCAAACAAAATTCAATATTCTAAAAAGTCGTTTCACGGTTTGATTTTGGAACTTAAAAATGAAGTGGTCATGCGACAAACGCAATTTCCTGATAACAATTTTACAACACAAATAAATAATAGCAACACGTTAGTTGATGTAGTTGTCGATATCAGTACACCGCCAAATGCTTATCAATTATGGGATTTTTATTCAGAAATGAGATTTAGCACATTCAAAAATGGTTTTGCAACTTTGGCTTTTTCAGTTCAAAATATACTAAACACAAATTACAGAGATTACCTCAACAGTCAACGTTTTTATGCTGATGAATTGGGTAGGAACTTTCAAATTCAATTAAAAATAAATTATTAATAGTCTGAAAATGATTTCAGATTTAAAAGACATTAAAATGAAAAATTTAAAAACATCATTAGTAGCATTTGCAGCAATTTTATTAATATCTTCTTGTAGTAAAAAAGACGATCCAATTAAACAGCCAGATCCTGTTAATGAAGAAGAAGTAATCACAACCGTTCGCGTAGTTTTTACACCCGTTGGTGGTGGTGGAGATGTAACTTTAAACTACAAAGATTTAGATGGCGATGGTCCTGGAGTTGCTGTTAACACCGTTACTGGGACTTTTGCACTAAACAAAACCTATAATGGCGAGGTATTTGTTTTAAATGAAGCTAAAACTCCAGCAAGCAATATTTCTGCAGAAATTCTTGCAGAAGCTGTAGATCACCAATTTTTCTATCAAAAAACAGGAACACTTCCAATGTTTACATACACACCTGTTGCAACTGCGGCAAACAATTTTGATACAAATGGTAAGCCTTTAGGGTTTAGAACTACGTTTGTAACCACAACTGCTGCTACTGGAACTTTAAAAGTAACCTTGAGACACCAGGGAAATAAATCGGCAGCAAATGTTGCAAATGGCGATATTACAAATGCAACTGGAGCAACAGACTTTGAAGTGACTTTTTCAGGTTTAAGCGTTCAATAAATCTGATTTTAAATGTTGAAAAGCCATTCAATTTTGAATGGTTTTTTTTAACCTATTGCTAACGTTTCAATTCTTATATTTGTATTATAAATTAAACTGTAATGAAAAAAATAATCTTACTAATGACAATTGCTTCTACAATTGCTACAACTGCACAAACTAAATTTCCGTATCCAAAAACCATTAAATCTCCTGTAATTGATGACTATTTTGGAACAAAAGTTACTGATAATTACCGTTGGTTAGAAGATGATAAATCAACTGAAACTGCGGCTTGGGTCAAGTCAGAAAACGAAGTTACATTTGATTATTTGAATAAAATTCCTTTTAAAAATCAGATAAAATCACGAATGGAAAAATTATGGAACTACGAAAAAGTTTCTGCACCATTCGTTGAAGGAAATTTTACTTATTATTACAAAAATAACGGTTTGCAAAACCAATCTGTTTTGTACAGGAAAGATAAATCTGGCAAAGAGGAGATATTTCTTGACCCCAATACTTTTTCGACCGATGCAACAACTTCTTTAGACAATGTGAGTTTCTCAAAGGATGGCTCTTTGGTTGCTTATTCCATTTCTAAAGCAGGAAGCGACTGGCGAACTGTAATTTTTATTGATGCTGTAACTAAAAAAACTATTGATGAAAACCTCAACGATGTCAAATTTAGCGGACTATCTTGGTTAGGTAACGAAGGTATATTTTATTCGAGTTACGACAAACCTAAAGGAAGCGAATTTTCTGCAAAAACAGACCAACACAAATTGTATTTCCATAAATTGAAAACCAATCAAAGCACTGATAAATTGATTTTTGGCGACAAAGAAAAACGAAGATATGTGAGTAGTGATGTTTCTAATGACAATCGTTACTTATATATTTCTGCTGCAAATTCTACATCTGGTAATGAATTGTACATAAAAGATTTAGTGAATCCTAAAAGTGAAATAATAACAATTATAACAGGTTTTGAAAATGATGTTGATGTACTAGACAATGTAGGTTCAAAATTATATATTCTTACCAATTTGAATGCTCCTAACAAAAAAATTGTTACAGTTGATGCCAAAAAACCAACTAAAGAAAATTGGAAAGATTTTATTTCAGAAACTCAAAATGTACTTTCACCAACAATTGGCTCTGGATTTATTTTTGCGAATTATTTAAAAGATGCTATTTCGCAAGTAAAACAGTATGACTATTCAGGGAAATTAATTCGTGAAATTGCTTTACCAGGAATTGGAACAGCAACTGGTTTTGGTGGAAAAAATAAAGATCTTGTTTTGTATTTTACATTTACAAATTATACCACACCACCGTCAAGTTATAGTTTTGAACCTAAAACTGGTATTTCAAAAATATATAAAAAACCTGTTGTTGATTTTAAATCAGATGATTATGAGTCAAAACAAGTTTTTTATTCCTCGAAAGATGGAACAAAAATACCAATGATTATTACTCATAAAAAAGGAATTAAACTTGATGGTAAAAACCCAACAATACTATATGGTTACGGCGGATTCAATATTAGTTTAACCCCAAATTTTAGTGTTGCCAATGCGGTTTGGTTAGAAATGGGTGGAATTTATGCTGTAGCAAATATGCGTGGTGGCGGAGAATATGGAGCAAAATGGCACGATGCAGGAACAAAATTGCAAAAACAAAATGTCTTTGATGATTTTATTGCTGGTGCGGAATTTTTGATTTCTCAAAAATATACAACCTCTGAATTTCTAGCAATATCTGGTCGCTCTAATGGTGGTTTGTTAGTGGGTGCAGTCATGACACAACGACCAGATTTAATGAAAGTTGCCTTGCCTGGTGTTGGTGTTTTGGATATGTTGCGTTATCACACTTTCACGGCTGGTGCGGGTTGGGCTTATGATTATGGAACTGCAAACGATTCAAAACAAATGTTTGATTATATTAACAAATATTCGCCAGTTCAGAATGTTAAAACAGGTGCAGTGTATCCTGCAACATTAATCACAACTGGTGATCACGACGATAGAGTTGTACCTTCACACAGTTTTAAATTTGCTGCGGAATTGCAAGACAAACAATCAGGAAACAACCCAGTTATGATTCGAATAGAAACTAATGCGGGTCACGGCGCAGGAAAGCCAGTTTCAAAAACCATTGAAGAAGCAGCAGACTTGCAAGCCTTTACTTTGTTTAATATGGGATTTAAGGAAGTTTCCAAAATGTAATATTTAAAATTACATAACACGTACAAGTATAAACTAAAAAGAGCGTTTTCAAAACCGAAAACGCTCTTTTTTATGTAGTAATCCTAAAAATCTAATAGTCTAGTTTTCCAACATATCGTAGCAATTTAGAAATTTTTGCTTTCCGATTATTTATGTATGATGACGAGTCAGATGCCTTGTATTTTCTAGGATTTGGAAGTATTGCAGCAATTCCTGCTGCTTGTTGTACAGAAAGATTTTTGGCGTCTTTTTTATACCAATATTCAGATGCTGCTTGGGCACCATAAACTCCTTGCCCCATTTCAATGGAGTTTAAATACACTTCCATGATGCGTTCTTTTCCCCAAAAAAGTTCAATTAAAACAGTGAAATAGGCTTCGAAAATTTTTCGAATATAACTTCTGCCTTGCCAAAGAAAAACATTTTTTGCCGTTTGTTGGCTAATGGTGCTTCCTCCTTTTATTTTTTTTCCTTTAGAGTTGTATTTGTATGCTTTTTGCATGGCTGTAAAATCAAATCCGTGATGATGCATGAAACTTCCATCTTCACTTGCGATAACAGCTTTTTGAAGATTCGGTGAAATTTCGTCTAAAGAAACCCAATCATGGCTGCACGTCATTTCTTTGCCATCTAACTTTTGCTCAATAGATCTAGTTAGCATCAATGGTGTAAATGGAATTGGAAACCATTTAAAAATAATGACCAAAAAAATTGATATACCAAAAAAATAGAGTGTTACTTTTTTAATAAATTTGAAGGCTTTCGATTTGAAAGTTGTTTTTTCAGGAGTTTTTTTTCCTGATGTTGATTTTATTTTAACACCCATTGTTTATACTAAATCTGCTAATTCTGTTCCTACTAAACTTCCAATGGCTACTCCCATTCCTCCTAATCTAACCCCACAATACACATTTTCTGATAGTTGTGAAACAATTGGAGTTTTAGAATTTCCCATTCCCATGATGCCACTCCATCGAGTTTGAATCTTAAAATCTTGGTTCGGCAAAACTACTTCTTTTAATAATTCTTCCAAACGATTTTGTATACTATTTGTTAACCCAAACTCTGTTGTATTTTCGGTTTCAAAATCAAGGTTTCTTGCACCTCCAATGAGGATTCTATTATCAATATTTCTGAAATAACAATATCCTTTATCAATATGAAACGTTCCTTTTATGTCTAAGTTTTTAATTGGTTCTGTTATAATTACTTGAGCTCTTGCTGGTTTTACTTGACCATTTGTGAGTTCACCTGCAAAACCATTGGTTGCAAAAAGGAGTTTATTTGTTTTGAAACTAAATTCAGAAAGTGCTACCTCGACATGAGATTTATTTTCATTAAAGGAAGTTACATTTTGATTATTTAAAATTAGAATGTTTTCTGAAACGGCTAATTTCAGCAGGTTTTGCATCATCTCACCTGTATCGATTTGTCCTTCAAAGGGATTGAAAATAGAATACTCATGAATTCCTGTAAACCCAAATCGATCTACTTGTTTTACAAATGTTTCTGTTTTGAAAATGGGTTTTAGAATTTCGTTTATGAAAGGAAGTTTTTGCAAACATTCATTAAATATTTCAGTATCATCTTTTAGAAAAAGTTCATATCCTCCAAAAGGTTTGTAATCAATTTTATCGTCTCCCAAGCGTTTGCGAAGTAACTCAATTCCTTTTTTACGTTTTTGAATCAATTGAATTACGGCTTCTTCAGAATGTGATTTTAAATCATCAATTATTTCAGATAAACTTCCAAAACAGGCAAAACCTGCGTTTTTTGTGCTTGCTCCCTGGGGCAAAACTCCTTTTTCGAGAATCAGAATTTTACTTTCAGGAAAACGTTCACGCAATTGCAAAGCGCAGTGGATTCCGACAATTCCACTTCCAACGATGGTATAATCAACATTTGTGAACCAATTTTTTATTTCCCAATAACTCAAATTCATTACACACTTACTTTTAATTGCTCTTCATTTGATCTAAAACATTTATCGACTCTTCTATTTCAATGTCCTTGGATAATGTTTCTTGCCATACTTTCATTTTTTTTTCAAACGCTTCATTTTTTTTCATCAAATCGATAGTTTCTGAATTGTAGTTAAATATCAAATTGCTTTTATAATTTGAAAGTGCTTCGAAAACTTTTGATTCTTCTTCTTTCATTTTTTGATCTTTTTTAAATTCTTCTAAATTTAATTTTACAATAGAATTCAAATTTCTAGTTTTCAAAAGTTTTGCTTTTTTTTCGATTAAATCGAATAAAACATTTTCCGAAATTCTTTTTTTGCTTTCAGCAATAACTGTGGAAAAATCATTCATTGTGTAGGAATCAATTTTTAATTCACTGATAGAATTGTTTGGAATAGAATTAGTACTAAATTTTTCTATGGTTGAGGTTTTGTTGTTAAAAGTATTTGTGAAAGAAACTTGATTCATATTTAGATTTGGCATAGAAATATCACATGAAAGTCCACTTTTTTGCACAGATTTACCATTAACTCGATACCATTTTTGATTGCTAATGTTCAGTGACCCATAATTAGTTTCAGAAATTTTATCGTTAAATAAATTTAGATCAAATAAATTTTGAATTGTTCCCTTTCCAAAAGTTGTTTCGCTGCCCATGATGATTCCTCTGTTATAATCCTTTATTGTAGTTGCAAAAACTTCAGAAGTAAACGAAGAAATGCTATTTACGAGTACTACAATAGTGCCGTCCCAAACAGGTTGTGTATTTGAATTTGAAAGAGTTATTTTTTCTTTATTAAGATTTTGAATTTGAGCGATTGGTCCAGATTTTATAAAAAGACTTAATGATTTTTTTACAGTTTCGATATTTCCGATTCTATTTCCTCGTAAATCTATAACAAGCCCTTTAACATTATTTATATTTAAGAATTCGATTTCTTGTTCTAAATCTTTATAGACGTTTCTTGAATTTACATTCTCGAGGTTTTCATAAAATTTTGGAATGGATATTATACCATATTTTTTGCCATTTTTATCTACAAAACAAGATTTGACATAACTCTCTTCAAATTCTATATCGTCACGTTTTATATCTATTACTTTTATCGAACCATCTTTTTTCTTCACAGTGTAACTTACCAAACTACCTTTAGTTTTACCTTTTAATAATTTGAATAGATCGTAGTGGTTAAATCCATCAAGGTCGATGGTTTTTTGATTATCTTCTGAAACTTTCAAAATCACATCACCTATTTCTAATTTTTTATCTTTAAATGCGGGTCCACCTCGTAACATATTCTTAATCACTATTTGATTGTTTTTGTAACCATAAACAATCCCCAATCCAACTATTTTTCCAGTTGATTCATAGTTTACTAAATCTATATTTCCGCCAGGTCTCTGGTAGTACGAGTGTTGATCAAATTGAGAAATAATTGCATTTAAATATTTATCAAAAAAATAATCCCTATCGATGTTTTGAATGTTATCATAGGATCGGTCTATCATTTTGTAACAAGCATCTCTTGCTTCTTTTTCAATCGTTTGCAAAGATTTTGAAATGTATTTTGAATCTTTTAGTTTTTTTTGAATTTCATCTTTTTCACTGTTTACCACAAAATTCAAAATATAATCTTTAATTTCAAGACGCATTTTTTCTTTGTGCTCAACATCATCTTTTGGGTAATTAATTTTATACAGATTTTCATCGCGATTTTCAATTATCGAAAGATCATTTGGCGTATTGCATATTTCAGTAGTTTGTTTCATGCACTCCATCATTCGCTGTGAAATTCGGTTGAAAACTAAATTAAAGAAATCTAGATCATTCTTTTTAATATAATCATCAATTTTTGATTCATGTTTTTTGAATTCTTCAATATCTGATTGTAGAAAAAAATGTTTTTCAGGATCTATAGAGTTTATAAAATCTTGTAGTGTTTTTTTTGAAAAATCATCGTTAAAATCTACAGATTTAACATGTGATTTTTTTAGTAGAATTATAATTAGTTCTAAAAGTTTTTTTTCCTTTATAGGTCCAGAAAAAGATACTATTGGAGACAATAGAGCCAATAATATCAAAAAATACTTTAAGATTATTTTCATAAAATGAATGTTTTTTTAATATGCTGAAACATTTGTCATACAACACAGCATGTTTCATAGACAAATTTAAGTTTTTTTTTATTATTTACCTAAAATGCTTAAATCGCTTCATCAAAAAATCAAAAGCAAGTTGAAGTTTTATTATTTTTGCGGTTTTAGTTTTTCTGTAGAAATTAGTTATAACCAATCTGAATATTAAAATAAAAAATTATATGTTTGAAAAATCATTTTTATCAAAAATAGTTCAAACTTTTTTAGGTAAAAAAAATCTAGAAATAAAAAATGCAGAAAAAGATTTAGAAACTATTCTTTCGAATCCTAAAAATGAAAAAGTTACCACTATGAATAAATTTTTAATTATCGGATTAGGGAATATCGGAAGCGAATACGTAAACACGCGACATAATATTGGATTCAAGGTTTTGGATTTTTTTGCTCAAAACGAAAATATCAATTTCGAAACTGTAAAATTAGGTGCAGTTGCACAACATAAAATCAAAGGAAAACAAGTTTTTTTGTTAAAACCCAATACCTACATGAATTTGAGTGGTAAAGCAGTTTTACATTGGATGGAAAAAGAGAATATAAAAAAAGAAAATATTCTTGTCATAACAGATGATTTGAATTTATCTTTTGGAGCAATTAGAATTAGATCTAAAGGCAGTGATGGCGGACATAACGGTCTCAAAAGTATTAATTTTTCTTTAAATACAAATGAATATCCTCGATATCGTTTTGGGATTAGCGATGAGTTTAAAAAAGGAAAACAAGTAGACTATGTTCTTGGCGAATGGAATGAAGTTGAGAAAGAAAAACTCAAAGAACGACTTGAGATTGCCTCTCAAATCATCAACTCATTTGTAAGCGCAGGATTAGAAAATACTATGACCAGTTTTAACGGAAAATAATCTAATCAATTCTAATTCTATCAGGATTATAACCCACATATGGCATTTCGGTTTCTTTGAAATGAATTCCAAACTGTTCTAATTCTGACAAAATTGGCAAATAAATTTCTTTAGAAATCGGAAGTTGCACCCCAGGTGTTTTAATTCTTCCGTTCAATATTTGCAAAGCAGCAATTGCAACAGGCAATCCCACTGTTTTTGCCATAGCCGTGTAGGTTTGATCGTCGCCAATACATACCATTTTCGAATCAATCTGATGTTGCTCGCCATTGATTTCGTAACCAAACTTATGGTACATAACAATCATATCTTTATCCTGTTCTTGCAAAGTCCATTTATCACATAATATTTTTTCGAGAATTTGTGCTGGCGAAGCATTTTTTAGACCTACAATTTTATTTTTATTAAACAAATCAAGTTCCAAAAGTTTATCCCACATAATATCGTCTTGCTCAATACCCAATTGCATACGAAGTTTAATTTCAACCGAATCTGTTGGGTGATAGGGTAAAAACAAATTAACAAATTCTCGGTACGAAATGGTTTCGGAATTATCAATCTGATAGGTGTCATCTGTCATGCCAAGTTGCACAAACATATTCCAAGCCTTCGAAAAGCCAACTTTTCTTATCGTTCCACGATACAAAGTCAACACCTCATCTAATCCATAAACCGATCTGTATTTCAACGAATCACGATTAGCATAACCCTCAAATCGTCCGTAACCTTCAACTTCCAAAAATTCTGTTCTACGAAACAATTTGTGATATGGAATGTACTTGTACGTTCCCTCTTGAATGAATTTTGCTGCGCCACCTTGTCCTGCAAGAACCACATTTCTTGGAGCCCAAGTAAACTTATAATTCCACAAGTTACTATCAGATTCTGGTGCTACAAGTCCACCACAAAACGATTCAAAAAGAATCATTTTTCCACCTTTTTCACGAATTTCGTCTATTACCTTCATGGCACTCATGTGATCAATTCCAGGATCAAGACCAATTTCATTCATGAAAACAAGATTATTTTCTTTTGCCAAAGCATCTAAATCTTGCATAGCATCGCTAATGTAAGATGCTGTAACCATGTGTTTTTTATAAACCAAGCAATCTTTCGCAACTTCAATATGCAAATGCGCAGGAAGCATCGAAATTACTAAATCCGATTTTTCAATTTCTGATTTTCGTTCCTTTTCATTAAAAATGTCAAGAGCAATAGCCGTTGCATTTTTGTGGTTTTGAGTTTTACGAGTCGCTAATTCAATTGATAAATCGGCAATCGTAAGATGCAAATTTTCGGCTTCGGATTTATTTAATAAATATTGAATTAAAGTCGAAGCCGATTTTCCTGCTCCAATAATAAGTATGTTTCTCATGAGAATTTTAAAAAAAATATGCCGTAAAAGTAATCAAATGTTAGACTTCAAAAAACATAAAATGCCTCAAATAAAAAAAGTTCATGAAAATCATGAACTTTTATCCTTTATAATTTAAAAATCTACAAACCTTCGAGTTCTTCTAGTTCTTTGACATCTTGTTTTTGAGATTCTATTTTTTGAATTTTTTCAGTTTCAGTTTCAACAGCAATTTCATCTTTAATCAAAAATTGCTTAGCACCAATAATAATTAAAGTTAAAATGGCAATAACCAAAAGAATTTTAGGAAATCTTTTTTGCTCTAAATTAGAAAATTTCAGGGCTAAAAAAGCCGAAATCAAGGTCAAAATCACAGGAATAAAAGCCATTTGTTCCGTTGGTGCTACAACCAGTATCATCCCAAATATGGCAAAAACAGTTGCCAAAGTAATAAATAATTTTCTCATAACTTTTTCAATTAAATTCCCGAAGCGTTAGACAAACTCAATTGTCCCACTCCAACTTTGATACTAAATTTGATTATTGCAGGTATTTTTTTTGCATCTGCAGTGAGCCAAATCAGGTTCTTATCCGTTCCCTTCAAGGCTTTTGTGTTAGCAGAAACCGACAATTTATAACACTCTTTTGAACCCAAATTCCCAGCCGAAACAGTTTCTTTTCCCATATATTTCACAGTAACCGGAATTTGCTTTTCATCAAAAACAACCATCATCGATTTTGTTTGACCGTTTTTCATTGCAGACAAATCCATAGTTCTAAGTTTGTAAATCATCGAAACCACATCTTGAGTCGATCCACCAATAGAAAAAGTAGTAGTTTTTTCTGGTTTTTTCATTCTTTTAGAAGTACTACTAACAGAAGTTCCTTTAAAAACATATTTTTCAGTTTTCACAAATCCACCTTCATTAATGCTTCGCTTGTACAAACTTGGCATCAGCGTAGTTGGGTTAACATACGACTCATACACATCACGAATCTTGAAAAACGAATCCCATTTGCTGTATGTCGCCGCTTGACAACTCAAGTGCAAATAACTGCTTTTTGCAGTAGCAATAGTACTAGTTTCCATTGTAACTTGAGCCAAAGGCGTCATCAAACCACTCATGTTATACGAAGCCGAAAACGTTAATTTCTCGCCAGATTTAATTTGAGAAAAACCAAAACTAATGGCTAGAACAAAACAAAAACAAATAATCTTTTTCATCATTAAATTTTTATAAACCGCAAATATACTTATTATTTTTCGAAGCCAAATCCTGCTATCATTCCAATCTTTGCCAAAAAAATGTTATTTTCTTTCTCAAAAAAGGAACTCCCTCTGGTCGTTCTTTTTCTCCCAGAAAAAATACATTTTTTTGGCAAAGGATTTTCCCTTCCATCAGGGCTAAAAAACCAAAAATTCCAATCGCGTTTTCGAATAATAACAACTATTTTTACATTTTATTACTAATCATCAAAAAATGGAACGAAAAATAACGATCACAGCCACAATTCTTGGAATGATATCCATAATTCTTGGAGCATTTGGTGCACACGCACTCAAAAAAGTTTTATCACTTGAGCAACTTTCAACATTTGAAACAGGAGTAAAATATCAAATGTATCACGCACTTTTTCTGTTGTATGTTGGTTTGAGTTCCGTTTCAGATAAAGCAAAAAAAACCATCTACAATTTAATTGTTTTTGGAGTACTATTTTTTTCGGGTTCTATTTATTTATTAGCAACAAAAGACATTACACATCTTGATTTCAAACTGATAGGAATTCTAACTCCCATTGGCGGATTGCTATTTATTCTCGCTTGGATTGTGTTATTGATAAATTATATGCAGAAAAAATCATAAAAATGCAAAAAACGAATTGTGTGTGAAATAAAATTTTTACTTTTGTTCTTTATTTATTAAAGCAATATAACATTTTATGGATAACTACGCCTTGACAACGAAATCGATTTCGTTAGAAAAATATGGAATCACAACTTCCAAAGAAATTGTTTATAATCCATCGTTCGAAACCTTATATGACGATGAACTAAATCCAAATCTACAAGGTTACGAAAAAGGACAACTATCAGAACTTGGGGCAGTAAACGTAATGACGGGTATTTTTACCGGCCGATCTCCAAAAGATAAATATATTGTAGAAGACAGCATTACTCGCGACACCGTTTGGTGGACTTCTGACAAGGCTGTTAATGACAACAAACCCATCTCACAAGATACTTGGAATGCTTTAAAAGCAAATACCATTTCTCAACTTTCAGACAAAAAGTTATACGTTATAGATACTTTTTGTGGTGCAAACGAAAATACAAGACTCAAAGTTAGGTTCATTGTGGAAGTAGCTTGGCAGGCACATTTTGTAAAAAATATGTTCATTCGCCCAACAGATCTTGAGTTAGAAAGTTTTGGAGAGCCAGATTTTGTGGTCATGAATGCTTCAAAAAAAGGTTATGCTGATTTTGCTTCACACGGATTAAATTCTGAAGTATATGTAGCATTCAATCTAACAGAAAAAATTCAACTCATTGGCGGCACTTGGTATGGTGGCGAAATGAAAAAAGGATTGTTTTCTATGATGAACTACTATTTACCTTTACAAGGAATTTCATCGATGCATTGTTCTGCAAACAAAGGAAAAGATGGTGATGTTGCCGTATTTTTTGGACTATCAGGAACAGGAAAAACAACACTTTCAACAGATCCAAAGCGCGAATTGATTGGAGATGATGAACATGGATGGGACAATGATGGGGTTTTTAATTTTGAAGGAGGTTGCTATGCAAAAACCATAGATTTGAGTCCAGAAAACGAACCCGATATTTACAAAGCCATCCGAAAAGACGCACTTTTAGAGAATGTTACGCTTGACGCAAACGGAAAAATTGATTTCTCAGATGGTTCAGTAACTCAAAATACACGTGTTTCATATCCAATAAATCATATTGATAATATTGTAAAACCTATTTCAAAAGCAGGTCATGCGACTAAAGTAATTTTTCTTACTGCCGATGCTTTTGGTGTCATGCCACCCGTTTCAAAATTAACTCCAGAGCAAACAAAATACTACTTTCTGTCTGGCTTTACTGCAAAACTTGCAGGAACAGAACGCGGAGTTACAGAGCCAACACCAACATTTTCGGCCTGTTTCGGAAAAGCATTTCTATCTTTGCATCCAACAAAATATGGCGAAGAATTAGTTAAAAAAATGGAGCAACACCACGCAACAGCCTACATGGTCAACACAGGTTGGAACGGAACTGGAAAACGAATTTCGATTAAAAACACGAGAGCCATAATTGATAGTATTTTAGATGGTTCCATTGAAAGTGCTTCAACTACAATTGTTCCTATTTTTAATTTAGAAATCCCTACATCATTACACAATGTAGATTCAGAAATTCTAAATCCAATAAATTCTTACGAAACTGCCACTGACTGGAATGAAAAAGCAGAAAATTTGGCTTCGTTATTTGTCAAAAATTTTGTTCAGTACACACACAACCAAGAAGGTGAAAGTTTAGTTTCTGCTGGACCTCAATTGTAAATAATTTTCTATTATAAACGACAAACCCTTGCAATTTCAAGGGTTTATCGTTTATAAAATATCTTGTATTATTTTTGGAATAATTTTTATAGTTCCTTTTATTTAAAATACTATTTAAAGAACTTCTGTTTTTCTTTTTTCAGAAGCTTCTAAATTTTTTTCAATTTTATGATCAGGACGAGACCATTTTGGTTTTTCACCCAACGACTCATATTGAGAATTTTCAGCCTCAACAGATTCGGGTTGTGCCATTTTAACAAACGGTTTTTGAGGAATCAATCCTAGCATTTCGAACATTTTCATGTCCTCATTTACATCTGGGTTCGGCGTTGTTAGTAATTTATCTCCTGCGAAAATAGAATTTGCACCAGCAAAAAAGCACATGGCTTGACCTTCGCGACTCATATTCATTCTTCCTGCAGAAAGTCGAACTTGAGTTTGTGGCATTACAATTCGGGTTGTAGCCACCATTCGAATCATTTCCCAAATTTCGACTGGTTTTTCGTCTTCTAATGGAGTTCCATCAACGGCTACAAGTGCATTTATAGGAACAGATTCCGGTTGAGGTGAAAGTGTAGAGAGTGCGACTAACATTCCTGCTCGATCTTCAATACTTTCTCCCATTCCAATAATTCCGCCACTGCAAACGGTTACGTTAGTTTTGCGAACATTTTCAATAGTTTGTAAACGATCTTCAAAACCACGTGTAGAAATTACTTCTTTATAATATTCTTCTGAGGTATCTAAATTGTGATTATAAGCATACAAACCTGCTTCTGCTAGACGTTGCGCTTGATTTTCAGTAATCATTCCTAGTGTGCAACACACTTCCATATCAAGTTTGTTGATGGTTCTTACCATTTCTAAAACTTGGTCAAATTCTGGTCCGTCTTTTACGTTTCTCCATGCAGCACCCATACAAACTCGTGAACTACCAGATGATTTTGCACGCAATGCTTGTGCTTTTACTTGTGAAACAGACATTAAATCATTACCAGTAATATCGGTGTGATAACGAGCGGCTTGTGGACAATAGCCACAATCTTCTGGGCAACCACCTGTTTTAATAGATAACAACGTAGAAACTTGAACTACGTTTGGATCGTGAGATTGACGATGAATTGTTGCTGCTTCAAAAAGCAAATCCATCATGGGTTTGTTGTATATATTTAGAATTTCTTCTTTAGTCCAATTGTTTCTAGATGAAGTCATGTTATTTTAATTTTCCGATTCAAAAGTAGGGAATTACTTTTGAAGAAACAATAACAGTAAACTAGTTTTGGATGATTTTAGATGATTTTGGACTCCAAGCTTGTATGCAAATAAAAGAAATTGCTACTACAGATGCCATTCCTTCAATTAATAAACCAAAACAATATTCGTTCACGGTTGGGTTTTTACCAAAAAGAAATCCATGAGAAAGAGTTTTTAAATATACTTCTCCACCATTGAAGTGAGCATTGATGGCTAGAGCAATTACACTCAAAAAAACACCAATTAATCCTGCTTTAAAAATGGATAGAAAATTAGTTCCAAAACCAACGATTCCGTTTTTGACATTTTCTTGTTGCATTTTATAAAAAACATAAAATACAACGAGTCCATTAAAAAAACGAAGATAACTGACTTTTTCTAGCCCGAAAATTTTAAAAACAAAGAATAATAGAATTATTCCTAAAAAAATAATTAATCCGTTGCTGATTTCTTTAGATAGTTTCATGGTGGTTTTTTTGGTTAAATGATAGATATATTTCATAAAATTAATAAAATAATTATAGAAATGCTACATCTTTAACAAAAAATAAAAATTTTAACTATAGATAAAATTTTTAAGAAAGAAGAATTTTTAAAGATTTATAAAATATTCAAGCGCAACCTGCTTGTCTTTTTCGATTTGGGATTTCAAAATTTCTAACGATTCGAATTTTTGTTCGTTGCGTATAGATTCAAAAAATTCAATAGTGATGGTTTCATTATAAATATCTGAGTTAAAATCAAAAAAATGAGTTTCAATAGATACTTTTTCTCCATCTATAGTTGGTCTATGACCAATATTCATGATTCCGCTAAAAAATTGATTTTTTATAAAACTTCTAACCATATAAACTCCGTTTTTTGGAATTTGTTTGTACTCTTCATTGACTTGCAAATTTGCAGTAGGAAAACCGATAGTTCGACCAAGTTGCTTTCCTTTTACAACAATTCCAGATAACTCATATCGATATCCTAAAAAACGATTGGCTAAAGAAATAGTTCCATTTGAAATTGCATTTCTAATTTTTGTAGAACTCACGGCTACATCGTTTAATTCTTTAGCGGAAATTTGTTCCACTTCGAAATTATATTTTTCCCCAAAAATGATTAAATCATCGATACTTGCAGAACGATTTTTTCCAAATCGATGATCGTGACCAATAATTATTTTTTGAATGTTGAGTTGTTTTACTAAAACTTCTGAAACAAATTCTTCTGCTGAAAGTTCTGAAAAGGATTTGTCAAATTTATGAATTATCAAATTTTGAAGTCCAGTTTTTTCTAGTAATTGAATTTTTTCGTCAATGGTGTTTAACAATTTAATATCAGAATTGTGTTGCAACACCATTCTAGGATGCGGAAAAAAGGTAAGAATTGTACTTTCGAGATTATCTTTTTTGCAATTTTCAACGATTTTGTCAATTATTTTTCTGTGACCAATGTGAACACCATCAAAAGTGCCAATAGTGACGATTGTTTTTGATTTTGGATTAAAATCTTTTAAAGAATAAAATACGTTCAATTGCTTTGGTTTTGAATGCAAAAATAAACTTAATATTTGATTTTTATGTAAAACGTAAACCAAAAAACAGTTCAAAACGAAAGTTATCATTGCTTCTTTCTTTGAAGTTAAATTTTGTATTTTTACCAAATATGACAAAGAACAAAAAATCCCCTGCAATTGGTTTTATTTTTATTACCATGTTAATTGACATCATTGGACTAGGAATCATTATACCTGTTATTCCACAATTAATTAAAGAATTGATTCATGGTGATATCAGCGAAGCAGCGAAATATGGTGGTTGGTTGATTTTTGCATATGCTATAACTCAATTTATTTTTTCACCAATAATTGGTAATTTGAGTGATAAATTTGGGCGAAGACCCATTATTTTAATTTCGCTTTTTGGTTTTTCAATTGATTATTTACTCCTGGCTTTCTCACCAACTATAACATGGCTTTTTATTGGAAGAATAATTGCGGGTGTTACGGGTGCTAGTTTAACAACTGCTTCTGCCTACATCGCTGATGTTAGTACGCCTGAAAATAGAGCAAAAAACTTTGGATTGATTGGCGCAGCCTTTGGTTTGGGTTTTATCATTGGTCCTGTTATTGGTGGTTTTCTTGGTCAATACGGTGCGCGAGTTCCCTTTTATGCTGCTGCTTTTTTGTGTATGGTTAATTTCGTTTATGGATATTTTATTTTGCCAGAATCTTTGGCTTTAGAGAACAGAAGAGATTTTAATTGGAAACGGGCTAACCCTGTTGGAGCATTTTTGAATTTAAAAAAATATCCGAATTTGATTGGTTTGATTGTTTCTGTCTTTATTTTGTATGTTGCTTCGCATGCAGTACAAAGCAATTGGAGTTATTTTACGATTTATCAATTCAAATGGGATGAAAAAATGGTTGGTATTTCACTTGGAGTTGTTGGGCTTTTGGTTGGTGCTGTTCAAGGCGGATTAATTCGGTATACTACACCAAAACTGGGTAATAAAAAAAGTATTTTAATTGGTATTTTACTCTATTGTGTTGGAATGTTTTTGTTTTCGATAGCTTCAAAAAGTTGGATGATGTTTGTTTTTTTGATTCCATATTGTTTGGGCGGAATTTCGGGTCCAGCACTTCAATCTGTCATTTCTGGGGAAGTTCCAGCAACTGAACAAGGCGAAATACAAGGGACTTTGACCAGTTTAATGAGTGCTTCGTCAATTATTGGTCCTTTGATGATGACTAACATTTTTTACTATTTCACTCACAAATCGGCACCATTTCAATTTGCCGGTGCACCTTTTGTAGTTGCTGGATTTTTGATGTTGATTAGCCTTGGAATTGCTTTTCGTGCTTTGAAAAAAAGTTAATGACTCAAATATAATAAACAATTTTCATAATCAATGATGGCTTTTGAAGCAATCAATACATCTGCACCAATGATGCCATGAACTGATTTTGATTTATGTTCCACTAGAGCAGCGTTTACATGCGAAAGATCAAAAATTACTAAATCAAAATTGATTTTTTTCCAAGTACCGATTTGTACTAAATTATTTTCAGAAATCTGAGTTTTCATTCCTGTTGCACCAGCACCAGCGGCTTTTGTTTTTGATTTTTTGGTTTGGAGTTGAAAAAAATCAATTTCATCAAAACCAACGCAACTGTTTGATGCTCCTGTATCAAGGATGAAATTTCCTAAAACGCCATTTATTTTTACTCGAATCAATAAATGATTGGTTCGGATAATCTTAAATTTTATTTTTTTATAGTTTTTTCGAGAAAAATTAAGTAGAAGATTTTGCATTTTTACGTTTTAGATAATGAACAAAAATAAGTAAAGTTACAATACCAAAAAAGCCTAAAATATAAAGCCAGTAGTTTGAATTTGTTTCCTTTTGTATGGTACCATAATAGACAAACGCAGACCAATAATAGGGAGATTTTTTGGAATTAGAAATTACTTGATTGCTCAAAAAATCTAATTTAGCTTGATGATTTGCCTCAGAAAAAGATTTGTTTTCTTTACTGTTTTTATAGAAATCTGACATGAAAACCGATGTTGTATAGTCGTTTACTTTCCACAACGAAAACAACAAATTTTCTGCTCCAGCATATTGAAAACCTCTTGCAATACTCATGGCGCCTTCGGATTTGTAAAGTTTTCCAATACCCGTTTGACAGGCGCTCAAAACCACCAAATTGGGTTTGATATTCAGATTATAAAGTTCAGAGTACAAAATATCTTGATCGAAAAATTTGATACTTGCTGGTATTTCTCTATCGCCTGCATCTGCATGTGTTGAAAGATGTAAAATCGAAAAATCACTAGCATTTTTTTTAAAATTTTCAAAAGTTGCGTTTGCATTTTCGAAATAATTGCCTTGATAATTTGACTTTATTGATTGCATTTCGGTTTTTGAAAACGATAGTTCAAAATCTGTTTTTTCGAAAATCGGAAAAATTCCTAAAACCGTTTTCTTTGAATTTGAAATTGATTTTCCGTTTAAATAAAATGATGCCGAATTATTATAGGAAATTACAAAATCATGTATTAAATAATTCATTTTAGCAAAATTTGTAGTGTTTGATTTTTTAGTTATTAGTGCTTCAAACGGAACAAAATTGAGTAATCCATCTGGAATAATGATGAGGTTTTTAGAACTAGATTTATTTGGAAGCCGAAGCATTTGATATAATTCATTTCCTGAAGAATTGTATCCTGAAATGTTATTGGAAATGGCATCTGGATTTGCGAAAAAATCGATAAATTTTACGATTTTCGCTTTATTGATTTCAGAATTTTCAATTGTATTTAGTAAAATTTTATTTTCAATCAAGGTAAACGAATAAATAGTGTTTTGACCCACAAAATAGTTGATTAAACTGGCTTTTTCAGTTGATAATTTTGCAAATAACTTTTTTAAATCAATCAATTCATCTGTTGAGTTTGGATTCCTTTTCTGCTTTGATTTCAAGGATAACATAGTTTGATTTTGACTATTTATTAAATCATGGATTTTATCTAAATTAGCATTGCTTAATTTCTGTTGTTCTTTTATGATTTGATTGTTGATGTTTTGAAGTTGATTTTGAAGTGATTTTTCTTCTTTTGAAATCGTTTTATTTTTAGATAAATAACTTTTCATGACGCCCGACTTTGTTTTTTCGACCAATGAAAAGGCATTTTCTAAATAACGTTGCTTTTTTTCGGTTTGATATAAATTTTGGTAAATCTCAATACATTTTTCGACCCGATTTTGAACTTTTATTTGATTGATGATTTTTGAGTTTTCATAAACCATCAAATTGTTAAATAAATCTTCGATATAATCGCAAAGTTTGTAAGTTTCTAAAGCTTTTTTAGGTTTATTTTCTTGTATGAAAATTTCCGCTTTTAAATCTAAGGCGTCAAGTAAAACAAGATTTGCGAACAATTGTTTTTGAGTTGGTAAAATATCATTTTGATTTTCAAAATCACCAATTAAATCATTCAAAGCCAAGTTTAAATATTCTTTTGATTTATCGATATTATTTGTTTTAAAAAGCAATTCGGCAAATTCATAATAGTTTTTGGCTTGATCGTGAAGTCCTATTTTAGTGGTATTTCCAGAATATCGCAATGCCGTTTCAAAGTAATCAGTGGCTGATTTGTAATTTTTTTTCTGAAAATAAATAGACGATAAATTTTTATAGCAATTAGACAATTCTAGAACTTGGTTTTTTTGTTTTTCAAATATTTTTATGGCTTCTTGAGTTGCTTTTTCTGATTTAGAATTTTGATTTAATAATAGATAATTCGCTCCTAAATTTGACTTGTATAATGCTTTTTCTTGCAGGTTTAATTGATTCGAATTCAACATGCCTTCCAGCAGTTCAACAGATAAATTAATGTTTCCGGATTGTTGATGAACTATTGCTAAATTTAGAATTGCAGTGTGTGTTAACACAATTTTTTTTTCAATAAAAGCCAAATGATAATAGTTTTTGATTGTGTTTTCTGCATTAACAAAATCTCCTGTTTTGGTGTATAAATTTGCTAATGGAACAAGGCAATTTTCAATAATATCGTAGTTTGAAAGTTTGTTTTTCTCGAAAGTTTTCCAAGCCAACTCGTAACTTGAAATTGCCTTTTGCTGTTGACCAAATTGATTTTGAAAATAGGCTTTATTAGTGTTTAGAATTACCAAGACAAGAAATTCTTGTCTTGATTTTGGCTGGAATGTTTTTTCTACTAATTCTAGTTTATTGAGGTTTTCAACACTTGGGTTTGTAGCCAAAAAATCGATGGATTTGTAGATTTCATCTTCTTGATTTTGAGCATTTGCATTAAAAAATAAAAAATAACAACATAAAAAAACACAAAGGTTTTTGAGATTCAAAAAACTACTAAACGAAGTTTGAAATCGCTGTAAACTTGTTTTTTTTTGAGTAAAATTTTGTGTATTGTAAATCAAAATCTCCATATTCCATAGAACTGTAAATAGTTAAAATCTTTTTTGAAATTGACCACAAAACGAGTTCCAAAACTGGGTCCCACTCGAACAGCACCGAAAGTAGCATCGAAAATTAAACCTGTTTTTAGAGTTGAAAAATTAGAGGTTTTTTCTACAAAAGTTTCTTTTTTGTTTAGTAAAATTGCTCTTGTTTTGTTTTGAAAAAGTTCTATAACAGACGTTTCGTTGTTTTTTTCTGAAACATTAAAATTTATTTGAACTCCAGATCCTACGCTGATATAATTGCTAATATTATATCGAATCATTATTGGAATTTCCCAATTGATATTTTTGTTTGAAGAGGAAATTGTAGTTTGCTCCAACCTTGGCTCTATAGTTCCTGGCGCATTTGTAAAAGGAATTATTTTTTCGGTTGTTTCGCTTGTTGTGTAGGTTTGAAAACTATTCAAAAATTCTGCTTGCCAATAAAAACGATATGATTTGAATGGAGAAAAGGTGGCTCCAAGAAAATAACTTTGTGAATTTTCAAGTTTTGGAAACCAATTGTAACCTGTTTTTACTCCAATTGAAATTCCTGGTAGAAAACGAGTTGTGGCATAATTAGTGATGATGGGTTCGTTTTTATCAAAAATAATTGCTGTTTTGCTTCTGGTTTTTATTTTGTGAAAATCTTTACCAAACTTCATCGAATATTTCACAAAACCTTTAGTGCTATCAATTTCTTTGACGTTTTTTTGAGTACTTCCTGGTAAATAAATGTTTTTAAAGGTAAAATGGATTTGTTTTTTCAAAATAATAGTATCTAAACAACTGGTTGTGGTAACTTCACCTTTTGGGCAAATGGGACATTTTGGATACATATCCACAATTTTGAAAGTGTTTTTGTCGAACATATCAGGAATGTCGGTTTCTAGTCGAATCATTCGGGCTGGTCCTTCACCATTATTCTGAAAACGAGTTTTGAAATTTACAGTTTTAAAACGTACTAATCTGTAGTTCATGAAACTTCCGTTAGAACCCATTTTGTTAGGATCATGAGAGGTTACAATCTCCATTTCTAGATTTTTGATTTTGTGGTTTTTAAAACTTCTGTTGGGCACAAATACGCTTCGCACGGTTATGGTTGCGCTCGTATCTTTAAGCATTTCGGGCGTAGTTTTGAACGTGAAAAATAGGTTTCTAGTTTCTGACGGATTCATGTCATCGAACTCTATAACGGTAGCGTTTTTAAAGGTTTTATTGGCATCGAGCAAGGTGGCATCTAAATCGATTTCGGTAGTTGTAATTCGGTATTTTTTTGTTTGACTTTGATGGTTTGTTGAGGCGGTATATTCGTTTGAATGATCTAAATCAGTGCTTGCAATTGTATTTTCTTTGGTTTCGCGTTCGCCAAAGTGACTTCGGAAATCCAAGAGTTCAAAATTGTTTGCTTTGAATTGTTTTTCGTTATAAAAAAGATAGAGTTTTCCGTTAGAAACATAGTTTTCCATGTTTTGATAGGTGACCACAAGAACCATTTCTTGATCTGGGATTGGGTCACAATTTTTTTGAATATTCAATCCGTTTTGATCTTCAATGGTGGCAATATCTTTATAAACGTCATCTGAAACTTCGTTTACAACTACTTTTTGAGGTCGGGTTGCAGGAGGTTTTCCATTGTCATAATTATTGGTTACTGCAACTCTTGCATTGTAATTTCCTTTGTTTTTGTATGTGTGTTTGGGTTGCGCATCACGACTATAATGTCCATCACCCATTTCCCAAAGGTAGGTATAACTTGGTTTTGGTGCGCCTGCAATGGGAATCAATGGTGGTGTTTGAGGCATGAAATTTAAAACGTTTTTAGTTTGAACGTATTTTATTTTTGCTCTTCGAACGACAGTATCTTTGACTTTTGTTTGTGCTAGAAGACAAAAACTTACTAGAAAAAAGATTAGGGATAAGATTTTTTTCATTTTATAAGATTTTTAGCCCCGATGGTAGCGATATCCCACGCTTTTCGCGTGGATTTAGCGTACAGCGGGAAATAGCTCCTAGAGATTGTTAAAAATAGATAAATTTTTTTAGATTTTGTTACCTGTTTGTTGGAATATTATAAAACAGATGAGGATTTTTTTCTACTTTATTTTTAATTGTATTTGTTCAAAAAAGTAAAATATAAAACTGTGGTTAATAAAATGAGTGGTTTACTGAAAGAAATGGTTTTATGGAATTCCTAGAAAAAAGTGGACAAAATTTCATAGCCCTTATGCTACCATTTTTAAATTGTTATTAATTAGTTTTTGATACTCTATTATTGTTAAATTATCTAGTTGTTTGTGTCTCCTGTTTGTGTTGTAAAACGTTTC
>JANPDC010000159.1:0-7759 GCA_031431275.1 Bacteroidota bacterium | reverse complement strand
CAAATCCAGGTTACACAGGAATTACTACCTTCACATATCAAGTATGTGAAACACCAGTACCTGCATTACCAGGACAGCCATGTGCCACAGCAACAGTAGAAGTAACCGTGTTACCATTAGGAACACCAAACAACAACTCAGCAACAGATGATTACAACACCATATTAAATGGGGTGCCAGCGACAGGAAACGTATCAACCAATGATATCGATCCAAGTCCATTAGCAGCAGGAGCAACACAAACCGTAACAGCACAAAATACGATATTACCGCAAGGTACATTTGTATTAGCAACCAACGGAGCGTATACCTTCACTCCAGCACCAGGATTTGTAGGAACAGTAGATTTACCATATACTACATGTGATAATGGAACACCACAAGCGTGTGTTAATGCCACATTACATATAGTTGTCCCTACTTCTGAAATTCAGGTTATTAAAACTGTTTCACCTCTTGGTGGTGCAGTAGGAAGTAATGTTGTATTTACTATAGTAGCTAGAAATAATGGACCAGGATTAGCAACAAGTGTAAATGTTACGGAAGCATTACCGTCAGGTTATGCGCTAGTTAGTGCTATACCTTCAGTAGGAACTTATACTGCTCCAACATGGACTATTGGTAATTTAGCAAATGGTTCACCAGCAACTTTGGTTATTACAGCAACTATATTGCCTGGAGCAACATCGTATACAAATACCGTAACAATTTCAGGTGCAGGTGTAGATCCAGTAAGTACTAATAATACTTCATCTGCAACGCCAAATGTCATAGACGCAATAAATAATGGAACTTTGTTAGCACCATTTGTAACAACAACGTCAGGTTCAACCTTGAATATTTCGGTTATGAATAATGATGTGTTAAATACAAATCCTGCAACAACTTCAAATACCATCGTATCTGGTTTACCAACTGTACAGTTGAGTATAAATGCTGCTGGATTTATAACAGTAGCGCCTAATACACCAAGTGGAGTTTATTCAATTCAATATACACTTTGTAGTTTAGCACCAGTTTCACCTCAGATTTGTGATACTGCTACAGCGTATGTAAATGTGTTTAATCCAATTGTTGCTGTAAATGACAATTACGTTATTGCGAATGGAAATACAGGAGGTACAACTACTCCAATCATTTTTGCTAATGACACACTAAATGGGTTACCAATTGTAATTGGGACAGGTGTTGGTCAAGTAACACCAACGTTAATAGGCACATTACCAACAGGTTTAGTATTGAATCCAAATGGTTCAGTTACAGTTGCTCCAGGTACTCCTGCAGGAACATATACTTTCAATTACACAATTTGTGAAAATGGATCTTCTCCTGCAAACTGTAGCACAGCAACAGTAACTATTATTGTTAAATTTGATGATGATTTAGTTGTCTATAATGCTGTTTCTCCTGGAGCAGACGGAAGTAATGATATTTTCAGAATCGATGGAATCGAATACTATCCAGAAAATACTGTAGAAATCTACAACAGATGGGGAGTATTAGTTTATGAAGTATCAGGTTACAACAATTTAGATCGTTCTTTCAAAGGAATATCTGAAGGTCGTGTAACAGTAGTTCAAAATGATAATCTACCTGAAGGAACTTATTTCTATATTTTGAAATACAAGAAAACTAACGGAGAATCTAGAGAAAAAGCAGGTTACTTATATATTAATAGATAAATATAAAACTCTCGGGGGCGAAAGCCCCCGGGATTAATAAAACAAACTAAATGAGAACAAAAATTTTAATTATCGTTTTGATGTTTACAGGTTTTGTAAGTTTTGCTCAGCAAGATGCACAATTTACAAACTATATGTATAACACTATTAATATCAATCCTGCTTATGCTGGATCGAGAGATGTACTAAGTGTATTTGGTTTATACCGTACACAATGGGTTGGATTAGAGGGCGCTCCACAAACAGGAACTTTTTCTGTTAATACACCAATTGGTGAATCGCGTTGGGGGGCTGGTTTAGGAGTAATTAATGACAGAATAGGTCCATCAAATGAAACAAATGTTGCTTTAGATGCATCATATTCAGTTCCATTGAATGAAAATTATAAACTTTCATTCGGACTAAAGTTGAGTGCAAATTTTTTGAATATTGACTTTACCAAACTTAATATTTATAATAATTTTGATCCTAAATTTAAGGAAAACTTAAACAGATTTTCTCCAAATATCGGCGCAGGTTTGTATATTCACTCAGAAAACACTTACGTTGGTTTGTCAGTTCCTAATTTTTTAGAAACGAAACATTTTGATGCATATGCAGGTCCTACTGCTATAAGCGCAATTGCTAAAGAAAGAATGAATTTTTACTTAATTGCAGGTCATGTTTTTGAATTATCCGAATCATTAAAATTCAAACCAGCAACTTTAGTAAAAGTTGTCACAGGTGCACCATTACAAGTTGACTTAACAGGTAATTTTATGATTAATGACAAATTTGTTTTGGGTCTTGCCTACAGATGGAGTGCTGCTTTATCTGCTTTAGCAGGATTTCAAGTTAATCAAGGTTTATTCATAGGTTATGGATATGATCGTGAAACTACTAGATTAAATAATTTTAATTCTGGCTCACATGAAATTTTTATTAGATATGAATTCTTCAAAAAATTCGATAAAATTGTATCACCAAGATTCTTTTAATACAAACACTATGAAACTTAAAACACTATTTTTAATTGCATTGTTTAGTATTTCGCTAACAAATGTAATAGCACAAGAAGGTAAAGTCAAAGAAGCAAACAAAAAGTATGATAACTATTCATATGTTGATGCTATAAAGACTTACGAGCGTGTTGCAGCTAAAGGATACAAATCAGTTGATATGTTCCAAAAATTGGGTAATGCTTATTATTTTAATGCAGAACTGGTAAAAGCAAACAAATGGTATGACGAATTGTTTGCCATGAAACAACCTCTTGATGCAGAATATTATTACAGATACGGTCAAACATTAAAAGCCACAGGTAACTATAAAAAATCTGATGAAATGATGACTATATTTAATCAAAAATCAGGAAATGATGCAAGAGCTATTTTGTTTTCAAAAAATAAAAACTATCTCGATATTATAAAAGCAAATTCTGCAAGATTTACTATTGAAGATGCAGGAATAAATTCTGATTTTTATGATTCTGGAGCTGCTATTTTTGGAAATAAATTTGTTTTTTCTACAACTAGAGAAACAGGAAAAGGTTCAAAAAATGCAGCATGGACAGGTCAGGCATTTTCAACTATTTATGCTTCAGAAATTTTATCAACAGGCAAATTATCAAAACCTGAAAAATTTTCTAAAGTTATTACATCAAAATTTAATGAGTTTTCACCAATTTTCACCAAAGATGGTCAAACAGTTTATTTTACAAGAAATAACTACAACAATGGGAAAAAAGGTGTAGATACAGAAAAAACTACCAAACTAAAAATATATACAGCAAAATTAGATGGTAATGATTGGAAAGATGTAAAAGAATTACCTTTCAACAGCGATCAATACAATGTTGCTCATCCTACACTAAGTCCAGATGAGAAAACATTATATTTTGCCTCTGATATGCCCGGTACATTCGGACTTTCAGATTTATTTAAGGTTGAAATAAAAGATAACGGAAACTTTGGCGTTCCTATTAATCTTGGAAATGAAATTAATACTGAATCTAGAGAAACCTTTCCTTTTATAACTGAAAACAATGAATTATTTTTTGCAACTGATGGTAGACCAGGATTAGGAGGATTAGATATTTTTGTGTCACAATTATCAGGTCAAAAAATCTCTGATCCAGTTAATGTTGGAGCACCTATAAATGGTAAAACAGATGATTTTGGTTTAATTTACCTTGCTAAGTCTAAATCAGGTTTTTTTACCTCAAACCGAGAAGGTGGAAAAGGATTTGATGATATTTACAGATTTTCAGAAGTTAAATGTAATCAAGAATTATCAGGTATAGTAACAGATTTAACCACAGGAGAGATTCTTCCAAATTCTGAAGTTATTTTGTTTGACTCAAATTTTAAACAATTAGCATCTGTAATGTCTGACGAAAAAGGTTTCTACAAACATTCAGTAGAATGTAAAGAAACCTATTATGTGAGAACTAACAAGGATGGTTATGCTACAAACGAGCAAAAATTAACTATTTCTAAATTATCTGGCAAAACTGATTTACCAATCAAGTTAGATAAAAAATTGAAACCAATTGATTTAGGAACCGATTTAGCAAAATCTCTTGAAATTCCAATAATTTATTTTGATTTGGACAAATCGTTTATTCGACCAGATGCTGCTGTAGAACTTGCAAAAGTATTAGATGTAATGACTCAAAATCCTACAATTAAAATTGATGTTCGTTCTCATACAGATTGTAGACAAACCGCTTCGTACAATGCTGCATTATCAGACAGACGTGCAAAATCAACTGTCGCTTGGTTAGTTAAAAATGGTATCAAAGCCAATCGATTAACTGGTAAAGGATATGGAGAATCACAATTAACAAACAGTTGTCCTTGTGAACCAACAAATGAGTCTAGTTGTACAGAAGACCAACATCAACTAAACAGACGAAGTGAATTTATTGTTGTTGCAAAATAATAATCAATTATAAAATATTTTAAATCCCGAGAAATCGGGATTTTTTTTGTTAAAATAAGTTTGTTCTATTTTGCCAGACAATAACTGAATACAAACCCAAATAAATCATACAAAACACAAACTTCATAAAACTTGAAACCAACAAGCCTAGCAAAGATCCTGTTGCCGCTTTCAATGCTTTTTTCTGTTCAGTTTTATCGTATAATAATTCTCCAATCAATGCTCCTAAAAACGCTCCAAAAACAAACCCAAACGGAATTGGGACAAAGAAACCGATAATCATACCTATATTAGTGCCCCAAACACCATATTTACTTCCGCCAAAATATTTTGTTCCTTTCGCAGGAATCAAATAATCAAGTAAAGAAATTGCAATAGTAAAAACCAAAGTAACACCAAGAACCCAATAATTATTCACAACAGATTCTGTTAGATACAATAACAATAAACCTACCCAACTAATACTCGGGCCAGGTAAAACAGGCATAAAACTCCCAAAAACCCCAATAATCATAAACACAAATCCCAAAACCAATAAAATAGTATCCATAATTTTTTTTTTAGTATTTTTGTAAATATAATTAATTCAAAACATTGAAAAAAATAATTTTTTTTTTACTTTTTACAACATTTTTCTCTTGTAACTATTTCGAAAAACCAATAGTTTCAACAGATACAATTGTCAAAAAAAGACTCGAAGAAATTAATTGGAAAACAGTAGATACCTATCCAACAGTTTTGGGTTGTGAAATAATAAAAGATAAAACAGAGCAAAAAAAGTGCTTTTTTGATTACATGACACAAACAATTTCAGAGAAATTGAATTCCGTGATTTCTAAAAACAAACTCAAAGTTTTAAATATTCAAGTCAAAGTTTTAGTTTTACAAGACTCAACATTACAATTCGAATCCATAAAAGATTCCACAAACTTTGAAAAACCAAAAATTGATAGTTTATTAAAAATTAGATTAATAGATTTTTCTAAAATCATACCAGCCACAAAACGGGGAATCATAGTAAAAACACAATTTATAATTCCAACAAAAATCACATTAGAATAATTTTCAAGAGCTATTCCAACTATCCATTTCAAGGATTATCGTTTTAGATCGTTTTTTCAGTTCACAAAAGGAACTTCCTTTGGTCGTTCTTTTATTCACAAAAAACAAATCTAAAACTTCAAATCGCTTTCCATTTCTATTTGGGCTAAAACTTCTAGTAAAAGTCTGCATTTATATTTCAAAAGAAATTATCATAGGAATATATGCACAATAATAAATAATTAAAAATTACGTTTTTAAATTGAGGCAATCAATCTAAATTCCAAACAAATGCGAAATATAAGAAGCAAAAAGCAAAATAATAGAATTGATTTTACATCAATGGTAAGCATTGCGTTTTTATTAATCATTTTTTTTATGTTGACTTCTGCAATGTCTAAACCTCAAGCAATGAATTTAGCATTACCAAACAAAAGCAACGTATGTGGAGGTGATTGGCGTGGAGGTTGCAGTTTAGGAACTGAAATTCGAACAATGACCATTTTACTTGGATCAAATGACAAGTTAATTTGTTATACCGGATTTTTAATGTTGCCAATTTCAAAACCAAAAGAAATACAATATGGTAAAAACGGAATCCGAAAGGAACTTATCATAAGAACAAAATCAATCAGAGATTATTACAACAGTATTGGTTACACAAAAAAAGACTTAATCGTAATTATAAAACCAAGTAAAGAATGCAATTATAAAAATTTAGTAGACATTTTAGACGAAATCAAAATAGTTGGAATAGAAACATATACAGTTGTAAATGATTTTTTACCAGAAGAAAAGAAATTATTAGAATCGAATTTTGGAAATTCTAATTAAAAACTATTTTTTAAACCTTCTATTTTTCCATTCAAAACCTCCAAAAAAAGAATAAAACGCCACCGAAATGCAAAAAAACGGGTAAAACAAAATTGATAACATAGGAAAAATTAATTTTTTATTTCCTATAAATTTATTGGTCTTATGAAGTAAAATCAAATCAATTATTATTTTAATTACAAACCCAATAGTTAAAATTATAAATCCAAAACCAAAAAAACCAAAAATAAATCCAAGAACGAAAAACAAATTCATTACCAAAACAATTACCGCCAAAAATTTTCCGAAAAAACCATCATAAGAACCAGTTTTACTTGCCCATCGAACACGTTGCTGGAATAGTTTCGACCAACTTTCTTCAGGTTTTGTGATAACAACTGAATCAGAGTTTTTTAAATATTCAACTTTTTCAGGAAACAATTGTATTGCTTTTTGCAACAAAAAAACATCGTCTCCAGAAGTAATCTTGTCATTTCCATAGAAACCATTTAATTCTAGAAACAATTTTTTGGAATAGGCAAAATTCGCTCCATTGCACATAAATGGTTTATTGATTCCAAAACTTCCAATAGTGGTGCCTTGCAAACTCAATAAATCTAAAAACTGAAATTGATTTAGAAATCCGTTTTTATAATAAATGGAAACTGCACCAACAAGCATCTCAAAATCTGAAGATTGAATAAAATTATCAAAAGCCAAAAGCCAATTTTTACACACAACACAATCTGCATCAGTAGTAATTATCCAATCAAACTTAATTTTAGAAATCGCAGTTGAAATCGCATCTTTTTTTGGAGCATTAGACTTTCGAATGTTTTGCAATAAAATAGATGAAATTTGAATATTTTCGGATTGCCATTTATTGAAAATAGCAACAGAACCATCTTCAGATTCGTCATTGATAACCACAATTTCGAATAAATTTTTAGGATAATTCAAATTCGAAATCGAGTTTAATAAATTCAAAAAATCATTTTCTTCATTTCGAAAAGGTACAATTATCGAGAACTTAGTTTTTGGTTCAGAATAATTATTTGACGCAGTTTCAATTTTATCAAAACCATAAATCAACAAACTTATAGTTAACACATAAATTAATAATATGAAGATAAAAACGTAAATCATTTTTCGGTTTTGAGTTTGAAATTCAATACATAAAAACTGCCAATTACAACTGGAATAGCAACATTCAAAAACCACATTAACGAAGTTATGAAAATAATTATCCATTCGTTAATGCCTAATAATTTAAAAAAATAAATTGCCAAACTTCCTTTTAA
>JANPDC010000158.1:0-27269 GCA_031431275.1 Bacteroidota bacterium | reverse complement strand
CGTTTGGATTCTCTTTTCGAATAGCTTCAATTAAAGAGGCACGACGAGCAACACCACCCATATTTGGACTTCGTGGATCATCAGCAGGAAATGGATCAATATAACTGTGAACATCATTAGTATGCAAAATTGTAATATGTTTCGATTCAATCGAAGTAAAACTACTCAATGATAATCCGCCAAGAGTCAAAAATGCTGAACTCGCTGCTGTTTTTTGTATAAAATCTCTTCTTTTCATAATTTGTAATTTTTTAACTTGACCTCAAATTCAATCTCGACTTTAACTTTAACCTTAATCTAATTGTTTTTTATTCTTGTATAATTCTTGCTGTTTTATTTACTAAAATAGTATCTACTTCTTTGAAATAATCAATCAAAATATTTCTTAATTTATAATCCAAATCATGACTTCCGACATTTTTTTTGAAAAAATCCATTTTGTCTCCACCATTTGAAAGATAATCAGACGTTCCTACATTATATATTCGATCTATTTCTAAAGGTTTTCCTTGAACTAAAATTGACGTTGGTAACTTATTTTTGTCGATTGTAAAAGTCAATCCAGAAAGAGGATGAGGTTTTTTCTCAGCAATTATATACTTTGCCATTTCAATGATTTGCTCTCCTTTTAATTCAATCACAAACAAACTATTTTCGAAAGGCATAATTTGAAAAGCAGTACGCATAGTAATATTTCCTTTTGGAAGAATCGACCGAATTCCGCCATGATTTAACATACAAATGTCAATATTTTTATTGAAACGTTTGTTGTAAACCAAGTTTCCACGTTGCAAAGTTATGTCAGAAATTAAATTTCCAATGTTAGATTGCCAAGTACCACTTTTATCTAAAGTTTCTGGATTTATGGCTAAAACCTCACTCATATCTTGATTGATTTTATCACGAAAGGGTTTAATGAAATTATCAATATCATTATTTTGTGAAATTTTTTCACTAACAGGAAGTTTTTTACCTTCAATTTTAGAAACATAGTTTTTTTGTTCAGCACAAGATGCAAAAAAAATAAATGTTAAGAATATGACAATATGCTTTAAATTCAAGTTATAGTTTTTTAGATTTACCATCGGAATTGCAACTAATTTAGTAGATTTGTTATTCAAGTAAAAGTAATATGTTTTTAAATTACATAAAAGAATTATCCCTAAAAAAATTACTCAAGAAAAATCTTGTTTCGGTTTCCTACAATTCAAATGCAAGTAGCATAAAATCAGTTGGTTTGATAGTTGATGAAACCTTTTTTTTAGAAAAAGAAAAACTAATTACAGAAATAGTTTCAAAAGGAATTTCCAAAGACAAAATAAAAGTGATTGTTTTTAGAGACAGAATCAATAAAAATGAAGTTTTTTCACAACCAACTTTTTCACAAAAACACATCAACAACTCGGGAGAATTTACAGAAGTTGTAATCAATGATTTTATACAAGAGCCTTTCGATTTGCTGATTAGTTACTATTATTTCGAAAAACCTATTCTAAAATGGTTAACATTTCAATCAAAAGCGAGTTTCAAAGTGGGATTTTCATCAATAACAAAAGAATTGAATCATTTTATGATTGATACAAACATTGAAAATTTCAAAATTTTCAATTCAGAATTATTTAAGTATTTAAAAATTTTAAAAAAAATATAAATGCAACAACTCATCGGAACTGGCGTTGCGCTCGTAACACCTTTCAAAAAAGATTTTTCTGTTGATATAGAAGCCTTAAAAAGAATTGTAAATTATCAAATCGACAACGGAATTGACTATTTAGTGATTCTTGGTACAACAGCAGAAAATGCCACTTTAGATCAAGACGAAAAAGAATTAGTTATCAAAACCATAATTGATGCCAATAAATCTAGGTTGCCTTTAGTGCTTGGAGTAGGCGGAAACAATACGCACAAAGTAATTCAAGAACTCAAAACCAGAGATTTTTCACCATTTGTAGCCATTTTATCAGTTTCACCATATTATAATAAACCAACACAAGAAGGAATTTATCAGCATTTTAAGGCAATTTCAGAAGCATCTACAATTCCAGTAATTTTGTATAATGTTCCAGGACGAACGTCAAGTAACATGACGCCAGAAACAGTAATTCGCTTGGCAACAGATTTCAAAAATATAATTGCAATCAAAGAAGCAGCTGGCGATATAGTTCAAGCCATGAAACTAATCAAGAACAAGCCAAAAGACTTTTTAGTAATTTCTGGCGATGACATGATCACTCTACCAATGATTTTAGCAGGTGGAAGTGGAGTTATATCAGTAATTGGTGAAGGATTTCCTCAACAGTTTTCAGACATGGTTCGTTTTGGATTAAATAGAAAAGTTGATGAAGCCTACAAAATACATTATCAATTAGCAGAAAGTATTGACATGATTTTCGAGCAAGGAAATCCTGCTGGAGTAAAAGAAATTCATAAAACACTCGGTCTTTCAGAAAACACAGTTCGTTTACCTTTAGTCAACGTAAATGATGATTTAGTGAATAGAATCAATAATTTTATGAAAACATTATAAATTTATAGAGTGTAAAACATGTTTCAGTTGAAAATAATATTTTTTAATAACTAATTAATAACTAAATTTGCAATCGATTTGTAAATAAATTTTCAAATCAACAAAACAGTCATAAATGAAATACTTTTTATCAATAGTTCTTTTAAGCATTTTTTTATCAGCATGCAGTCCTTTTCAAAAAGCATACAAATCTCAAGATTTGTCTTTGAAATACAACGAAGCCGAAAAAATGTACAACAAATCAAAATATTCAAAAGCCATAAAACTTTTTGAACAAATGGCGCCAGAATTCAAAGGTAAGCCACAATCAGAAAATATGTTCTATATGTATGCCATGTCATTATATAATTCAGAACAATATTACTCATCGGGTTACCAATTGGACAAGTTTGTGTCAAGTTATCCAAAAAGTGAAAATGTTGAACAAGCAAAGTTTCTAGGTGCGAAAAGTTATAGTTTACTTTCACCCGTTTTTTCACTCGATCAAATTGATACCGAAAAATCAATTGAAAAAATGCAAGATTTTATTGATGTGTACCCAGAATCAAAATTTCTTCCAGAAGCAAACTCAACGGTAAAAATGTTGAGAGAAAAGTTAGAGAAGAAATCATTTGAAATAGCAAAACAATACAACCAGATTTCAGATTTCAAATCTTCACTTGTAGCCTTTGATAATTTTATAGTTGATTTTCCTGGAACCCCATATAAAGAAGAAGCACTTTTTTACAAATTAGATTCTTCATATAAGTTAGCAATAAATAGTATACCTTCAAAAATGCAGGAGCGTTTGAACAGTTCAGTAGTGGCTTACAACAATCTGATTAAGTTCAAATCAGATTCCAAGTTCAAGGAAAAAGCAGATAAAATGTTGGAAACAATAAATAAAGATTTACAAAAAATTTCTAAATAAATTAAAGTCATGGATTTAAAAAAGACAAATGCACCAGTAAACACAATTACTTACAACAAAAGTGTTATTGAGGAACCAACTGGAAATGTATATGAGGCGATAACCATTATGGCGAAAAGAGCAAATCAAATCAATTCTGAAATCAAAAAAGAATTAACTGAAAAGTTAGAAGAATTTGCAACATACAACGATAGTTTAGAAGAAGTTTTTGAAAACAAAGAGCAAATAGAAGTTTCAAAATTTTATGAAAAATTACCAAAACCACACGCACTAGCAGTTCAAGAATGGTTAGAAGACAAAATCTATCACAGAGAAGGGACTAACTAGTTTTTAGTGTTTCAATAAGAATCCTAAATCTAAAATTCTTAATTCTAAATACATTGTATGTCAGTTTTAAAAGACAAAAAAATTTTATTAGGAATTTCTGGTGGAATTGCTGCTTATAAAACTGCAACATTAGTACGATTATTCATAAAAGCAGGTGCACATGTACAAGTAGTCATGACACCTGCTTCTGTTGATTTTATAACTCCATTAACATTATCAACACTTTCAAAAAATCCGGTTTTCTCAAGTTTTTATAACGATGATGAAAAACACGCAGAATGGAACAATCACGTTGAATTAGGACTTTGGGCAGATTTAATGATCATTGCTCCCGCAACAGCAAATACAATGTCAAAAATGACAAACGGAAATTGTGATAATTTATTAATCGCAACCTATTTGTCAGCAAAATGTCCAGTATATTTTGCACCAGCAATGGATTTAGACATGTACAAACATCCTTCGACATTGGCCAGTTTCAAAGCATTACAAGATTTTGGAAACACCATAATCCCAGCCGAGAATGGAGAACTAGCAAGCGGACTTTCAGGCGAAGGTCGCATGGCAGAGCCAGAAAACATAGTCGCCTTTCTCGAAGCCGATTTAGAAAAAAAATTACCACTCAAAAATAAAAAAATACTCATAACGGCAGGACCAACCTACGAAGCCATTGATCCCGTTCGTTTTATTGGGAATCACTCTTCTGGAAAAATGGGATTTGACATTGCAAATTGTGCCGCAGATTTAGGCGCAGAAGTCATCTTAGTAACCGGTCCAACACATTGCAAAGTTTCGAACACATCTATAAAAGTAATATCCGTGGTTTCGGCAGAAGAAATGTACAATGCCTGTCATTTGCATTTCAATACTGTAGATGTAGCCATTGCAGCAGCAGCAGTTGCAGATTACAGACCAAAAAATGTAGCTACACAAAAAATAAAAAAAGTAGAGTCGAGTTTGACCATTGAATTAGAAAAAACAAAAGATATTTTGGCATCTTTAGGAGCAATCAAAAAAAATCAATTCTTGATAGGCTTTGCTCTCGAAACCGAAAATGAAATTGAAAATGCAAAACAAAAAATCCAGAAAAAAAACCTAAATTTGATAGTTTTAAATTCGCTTCAGGATAAGGGTGCTGGTTTCGGAAAACCAACAAACAAAATAACCTTCATTGACTCAGAATTTAAAATAGAATCCATGCAATTAAAATCGAAAGAACTCGTTGCAGTAGATATCATCAACAAAGTAATTCAATATTATAATGAATAAATTTCTTGCAATTTTCCTATGTTGTTTCGGTTTCGCTCAAGCACAAGAACTGAAATGTGCCGTAAGAGTCAACTCAGATAAAATCGGAACCACAAACCGACAAGTATTCAAAACACTTGAAACATCACTCAACGATTTCATAAACAGAACAATCTGGACATCAGAAGTATACAAACCAAATGAAAAAATTAGTTGTTCCATGACAATTGTAGTAGACACCTACGAATCAGACGTAATCACAGGAACAATTCAAATTCAATCCTCACGAGTTGTTTACAATTCAACATACGCAACACCAGTATTGAATATAAACGACAAAAATTTGACCTTTAAATATATAGAATTCGAAAATTTTGTATACAATCCATTAACTTTTGACAATAATCTTTTATCGATAATAGCATTTTATTCAAATCTAATTATTGGAGCAGACAAAGATACCTTCGCAAAACAAGGTGGGTCAAAAGCACTCGAACAAGCTCAAAACATCGTAAATTTAGCACAAGGTAGTGGTTACAAAGGTTGGATTCAAGGCGATGGACCATTATGTCGGTATTTTATGATAAACGACATGCTCTCAAACAATTTTGTAGCCTATCGAGACATGATGTTTGACTATCATTTATCAGGAATAGATCTCATGGAAAGCAATCCAAAAAATGCCAAAGAGCGAATTGCGTTTGCCATAAACGAATTCAAATCAATACACGAATCCAGACCAAATTCCTTACTCTCACGACTTTTTTTCGATGCAAAATCAGACGAAATAGTATCCATATTCTCTGGTGGAGCAAACATAGAAATGAAAGAATTAATCGAAAACATAAACCGATTTTCACCAATGAACTCATCAAAATGGAACACCATTCGAAATTAATTTTTTGAAGCTATTTCCCGCTATCATTCCAAAAATTTTTGAGGCGAAAAAAAATCGCCCCAAAAATGTTTTTCCCTTCTATCGGGGCTAGGATCACAAGAAAATTGAACCAATTACAACAATAAAAACAAAGAATGCTCACCTCGTTATCCATAAAAAATTTCGCCCTCATAGAAAAACTCAATATTGATTTTTCAGATCAATTTTCTATCATAACTGGGGAAACAGGCGCAGGAAAATCCATACTTCTAGGAGCATTAGGACTCATTCAAGGCAAACGAGCCGATTTATCTTCACTAAAAAATAAAGAAGAAAAATGTGTAATCGAAACAAATTTTAGCATTTCAAAATACAATCTTCAAGCCTTTTTTGATGAGAATGACCTTGATTATCAAGACAAAACAATCGTAAGACGCGAAATTTTACCAACAGGAAAATCAAGAGCATTTATAAACGATTGTCCAGTAAATTTACAACAACTGCAAGATCTAAGCGAATTTTTAATAGACATTCATTCCCAACATCAAACCCAAGAATTATCAAACGAAGAATATCAGTTTCAAATTATAGATGCAATTGCTGCAAATCAAGAGATCCTAAACAAATACAGTTCAAAACTAAAAGAATATAAAAAAGCAAAAAATTTGTTAGAGCAACTATTGCTTGACCAAGCAAATGCGCTAAAAGAACAAGATTACAACACCTTTTTGTTAGACGAATTGTTAGCCGCAAAGCTACAATCTGGAGATCAAGAAACACTCGAAAGCAATTTCGAAACCTTGAACAATATAGAACTCATTAAAGAAAATCTAGAAAAATCGATACAACTCGCCAATGAAGAGCAAATAGGAGTGAAGCAAAATTTGCGAGAAATTAAAAATTCACTTCAAAAAGTTGCAACATTTTCAACAAAATATAACGAGTTTCTAGAAAGAATTAACAGCATACTAATCGATTTTGACGATATTTCTAATGAAATCGAACAAACATCAGAACAACTATTCAGTAACCCCGAAGAATTAGAACTAACAAATCAAAAACTTCAAAGCATATATAACCTTCAAAAAAAGCACCAAGTTCAAACCATTGATGAATTACTAGTCATTCAAAACGAACTTGACAATAAAGCCGTTGCAGTTAGTGATCTCGAAATCAGAATCAAAAAAGGCGAGCAAATTGTTTCAGAAATTCAATCAAATCTGAATGAACTTGCAAAATCAATTTCCGAAAAAAGACAAAAAGCAATACCCGTTTTATCAGAAAAAATAATTGCCATTCTCGAGCAACTCGGCATGCCAAACACAAGGTTCAAAATTGAACTTTTTCAAAAAGAACAATTTTTATCAAACGGAAAAGATGAAATTTCTTTCTTGTTTTCGGCAAATAAAGGAAGTGATTTTGGATTATTAAAAAAAGTAGCATCAGGAGGTGAAATGTCAAGAATCATGCTGGCTGTAAAAGCCATTTTAGCACAATATTCAAAACTGCCAACCATTATTTTTGACGAAATCGATACAGGCGTTTCGGGAGAAATCGCCAATAAAATGGGAGAAATAATGAAAAAAATGTGTGATTCCATGCAAGTATTTGCCATAACACATTTGCCACAAATTGCTGCGAAAGGAAATCAGCATTATAAAGTTTATAAAACAACACAAGGTGAAAGCACCATTTCTGAATTGAAATTATTGTCAAACGAAGAACGTGTTTCAGAAATTGCCGAAATGCTATCGGGTAAAAACATCACCGAATCAGCATTAAATCATGCTAAAGCACTTTTAAAATAGATTTTTATACTACTTAGATTTTTAGTATTTTTGAAAACTTTACAAAGTTTAAATCTAAAAATATAACAAACTTTAAAGATCAAAAATATAACAAATCTAAAAATCTAAATAATGATTATCGAACCAAGAATGCGAGGATTTATATGCACAACTGCACATCCAGACGGTTGTGAGCGAAATGTTTCAAATCAAATAGAATACATCAAATCAAAAGGAACCATAAACGGAGCCAAAAAAGTGCTTGTCATTGGAGCCTCAACCGGTTTTGGATTAGCATCAAGAATCACAAGTGCTTTTGGATCAGATGCTGCAACAATTGGAGTTTTCTTTGAGAAACCTCCAACCGAAGGTAAAACGGCATCACCAGGTTGGTATAATTCTGCGGCTTTCGAAAAAGCAACGAGTAAATCAGGCTTGTATGCAAAAAGCATCAATGGTGATGCATTTTCTGACGAAATCAAACAACAAACCATCGATTTAATCAAAAAAGATTTAGGTCAAATAGACATGGTCATTTATAGTTTAGCATCACCAGTTCGAACGCATCCAAAAACAGGTGTTTTGCACCGTTCGGTTTTGAAACCAATCGGAGAAACCTATACCAACAAAACCGTTGATTTTCATTCAGGTAAAGTTTCTGATATATCCATCGCACCATGTGAAGGCGACGATATCGAAAATACAGTAATTGTGATGGGAGGCGAAGACTGGAAAATGTGGATAGATGCTTTGCAAAAAGAAAATCTTTTAGCAGAAGGTTTTACAACAGTTTCCTATTCCTATATTGGATCATCATTGACCGAAGCCGTGTACAGAAAAGGAACTATTGGTCGCGCTAAAGATGACATGGAAGCCACTGCTTTTTCAATAACAGATTCTTTAAAAAACATCCACGGAAAAGCCTATGTTTCAGTAAACAAGGCCTTGGTAACACAAGCAAGTTCTGCAATACCAGTAATACCGTTATATATATCATTGTTATATAAAATAATGAAAGCACAAGGAACTCACGAAGGTTGCATAGAGCAAATTCAACGTTTGTATAGCCAAAGATTGTATACAGGTAAACCAATTGCTTTAGATGAACAAGGACGAATTCGTATTGATGATTGGGAATTGAATCCTGAAATTCAGAACGAAATCGCAAAACTTTGGGAAACAGCAACCACAGAAAACTTATCTGATATTGGTGATATTGAAGGATACAGAAATGATTTTCATAACCTTTTTGGGTTTGGATTAACAGGTGTGGACTACAAAGCAGATGCAAATGAAATGGTTGGAGTAACAAGTATTTCATAAATTCAAAAAGTACACTTTTATAAAAAAACCGTCAATTCATTTGACGGTTTTTTTATACACTTTAACGATTTATATGTTAAATTTCTGTATATTTACAGTAAATAATAAATTTATTATGGTTTTTGTGTAAAATTACTAAAGTATTTGCAATTTATTAAAAATGAATTTTATACATTTACTTTTTATAACTTTAACTAAAAATCATGAAAAAAATTACTTTAACTTTATTTATGTTTATCGCATATTTGAGTGCAAATGCACAATTTCCAGCACCATACTGTGCTGAGGCTTATGGATCGGGTGTTGAACCAATAACATTGGTTAACTTTGCTGGAATCAATAACACATCTCCTAACGCACTTGGTAGTACAGATAATCATCAAGATTTCACTTCTATTATTGGTAATGTTGTTGCAGGAACGACTTACACGATAATTTTAAAAGGAAATACAGATGGAGCATTTACAAGTCGTTTTTCTTTATTTGTTGATTGGAACAATGATAATGATTTTCTTGATGCAGATGAATCCTATAATTGTGGAACAATAATATCCTCAACTGGTTTAGATGCTGTACAGGCAACAGCAAATATTTTAGTTCCTACTACAGCAATTGCTGGAAATCATAGAATGAGAGTTTCTAAACGTTTTAATACTCAACCTTTACCATGTAACACATTGGGTTATGGGCAAGCAGAAGATTATATATTAACAGTTACAATTCCATCCTGTACAGGTCCATCAACTTTGGTAGCCTCTGCAATAACACCAACTACAGGAACTATTTCTTGGACTGCTCCAGTTTTAGCCCCAGCAAATGGCTATGATTATTATTTGTCAACAGTAAACACTGCTCCTATTGCTACTACTGTTCCAACAGGAACGACTGCTGTAGGTGTAGTGACTACAAACTTAACGAGTTTAACATCAGCGACAAACTACTATTTTTGGGTTCGTTCAAAATGCTCTTCTTCGAGTTTAAGTACCTGGTCGCCAGGAAATTTTGTTACCGCTTGTGCAATTTTTACAACTCCATTTGCTGAAAATTTTGGAACTTTTTTACCCCTATGTTGGTCAAATCTTTCAGGTGGTGATTTAGTAGCTGGTCCGACTGCAACAGTTGGAACATTTTGGGGTGCAGTTGGTTTTGCAAATGTAGGTGCAACTGGTGCTGCTGGAATAAACATTTATACATCAAACAGAAATGATTGGTTGATAACCCCTGTAATAACTATACCTGCAACTGGATATGCACTGAAATTTGATGCTGCGGCAGTGCAATATGCAGATGTAATTGCACCTACAACTCCTTGGGAGGCGGATGACAAGATAGAGGTTTTAGTTTCAACTACAGGAACAACTAACTGGACAGTTCTTTTTACCTACGATAACACTAATCAACCAGGAATTACTGCAACACCAAAAACAATTCCATTAAGTGCCTATTCAGGTCAAAATGTTAGAATTGCTTTTAGAGGAGTAGAAGGAACGGCTAATGGTTCTGCTGATATTGACTTTTCAATAGATAATATTCAAGTTATTTTAAATTCGCTCGCAACTTCATCTTTCAACAACGAAGGATTTTCTTACTATCCAAATCCGGTTGTTGATTACTTGAAATTATCTTACACTCAAAATATTGATAAAGTTGAGGTAATGAATATGTTAGGACAAGTAGTTTTAGTAAAAACTATAAATTCAAACGAATCAAACCTTGATATGTCTAGTCTTGCAAAAGGAACTTACATGGTGAAAGTTGCAGCAGACAATCAAATTAAGACAATAAAAGTAATTAAAGAATAAATTTTTTAAGTTTTTGATAAAAACCACCAACGAAAGTTGGTGGTTTTTTTATATAAAGTTTATATTTGTAAATAAAATTAACCAATATTTACGAATGCTTTTTTCTATTATTGTGCCCGTATTTGATCGTCCAAACGAAATCCGTGAATTATTGGAAAGCTTGGCTATACAAGATTTTAAAGAAAATTTCGAAATCTTGATTATTGAAGATGGATCTACAATTCCTTGTGAGCAAATTGTGGACTCTTATAAAGATAAACTCAATTTATCTTATTATTTAAAATATAATTCAGGTCCAGGCGATTCCAGAAATTTTGGAATGAATCTTGCAAAAGGAGATTATTTTATACTTTTTGATTCAGATTGTATTATTCCTCAAAACTATTTATCAATAGTATCTAAATCTCTAGAAGATGATTTTGTAGATTTTTATGGAGGTCCAGATAAAGCAGATAAATCTTTTACAAACATTCAAAAGGCAATTAATTTTGCCATGACCTCTTTTCTAACTACTGGTGGAATTCGAGGTGGTTCAGAAAATTTTTCTAAATTCGAGCCCCGAAGTTTCAATATGGGGATTTCTAAAAAAGCACTACAGGAATCAAAAGGATTTTCAAATATTCATCCTGGTGAAGATCCAGATTTATCGATAAGACTTTGGGGTTTAGGCTTCAAATCGAAACTAATTCCAGATGCTTTTGTATATCACAAACGCAGAATAGATTGGGACAAATTTTCAATGCAAGTAAAAAAATTTGGTAAAGCAAGACCAATTTTAAATTCTTGGCATCCAAATTTTGCTAAAATCACTTATTTTTTTCCTTCGCTTTTTGTTTTAGGATTCTTCTTTGCCTTTTTGTTATCAATTTTTTTATATGATATTTTATTGAAAATATATTTTGGATACTTTACTTTGATTTTTATAGTTTCAAGTTTTCAAAATAGAAATGTAATAGTTGGATTTTTATCTATAATTGCAGTTTGGAAACAATTTTTTGGATATGGATTTGGGTTTATAGAATCATTGTTTAAAGTAAAACTATTGAATCAAAAACCTGAAATTGCTTTTCCAGAGTTATTTTTTAAAATCTAGAAAATGAAATTTCCTAAAATTATTGGTCTTACTGGAGGAATTGGATCTGGAAAAACTACTATATCTAATTATTTTGCAACTTTTGGAATTCCAGTTTACATTGCTGACGATGAAGCAAAAAAAATAACTAATAAACCAGAGATTATTTTAAAGATAAAAGAAGTTTTTGGTTCAGAAATTTTTGATTTAGAAATTTTAAATCGAAAAAAATTGGCTTCAATTGTCTTTGATGATTCTCAAAAATTACAACAATTAAACAAGATTATTCATCCTGCTGTTCAAAAAAATTATGAAAATTGGTTGGAAAGCCATAATAAATCACAATTTATTGTTAAAGAATCAGCAATTCTTTTCGAAACTGGAGGTTATAAAAAATGTGATTTTGTAATTACTGTTGTCGTTCCTTTGGAAGAACGTATAAAAAGAATCATGATTCGAGATAAATGTTCAAAAGAAGAAGTGCTCAAAAGAGTTGAAAATCAATGGACTGATGAGCAAAAAATAGAAAAAAGTAACTACATTGTCCAAAACTCAAATTTGGAAATTGCAAAATCTCAAGTTGATAAAATTCTTAAAATTTTATCAAATTAATAGTTTTTGTTTTTATTGTTAATTTTTGGTTAATATATTATTGATTTTTTTGTTAAAATTTTAAATTTGTTCTTTGAATAATTTTTTTTTCCGAGTGTTAGTTTTTTTAATGACTTTGTCTTTAATTGGAATTATTCTCGTTCAAGTTTATTGGTTCAATTCTTCATTTAAAAATAACGATGAACAATTCAAGTTTCATGTTATGCAAGTGATCGGTAAAGTTTCATCACAATTACAGGATCAAGAGGAATACAGTTTTTTAAATAAATACGAGAAGTTAAAAGATAGCATTGGAGGAATTCCACAAAAAAGTGATTTGTTGCAATCGTACTACGTACAAAAAAATGCTAAAACAAATCAAACTATTGTTTATTCAAGTAGTATTTCTAGTGAGGATTACAAAGTACCAGGAAAATTATTTAATAAAAAACTTGACTCAGTTGATATAGTCAATTTTTCATCAAAAAGAAAAACTGAAATTTTTAATTCTAAAAGAGTTGATAATTCAGATGTAGAGAATGGGATTTCGCAAAAGCCAGATATTAGTATCAATAAATCAGGCAAAATTGACATATTGAGTAATGCACAATTCGAAATAACTTACAAAGATATAGCAGCTACGTTGCCTATAGAAGAAAGAATTTCGAAGAAAGAGTTAAATGAAAAAATAACTAATGAATTAAGATTATATGGCGTTCGAACTCCGTTTGAATTTGGAGTTTACAGTAATGGCTTATTAACAAAAATTACATCAGACAAATTCAAATTAGATAATTCAACCTATCAAATTCCAATTTTTACAGATGCAGATGGTAACAGTAAATACCAACTCCTTGTTAGTTTTCCATATAAGAAAAGGTTTTTATTTCAAGAGTTGCTAGCAATTTCAATTCTTTCAATAATATTTACTTTAATAATCATCATTGCTTATTCAAGTACTTTAAATCAGTTGAATAAACAAAGATTGATTTCGGAGATTAAAACTGATTTTATTAATAATATGACTCACGAATTCAAAACGCCCATAGCCACAATAAATTTGGCGCTTGATGCGATTAGAAATCCAAAAGTTATTGATGATAAAGAAAAAGTAAATCGTTATTTGCAAATGATTCGTGATGAAAATAAACGAATGCATGCACAAGTAGAAAATGTTTTGAGAATATCAAAACTAGAAAAAAAAGAACTTGACATTGAGAAAGAACCTCTCGATATTCAAGTAATCATTGAAGATGCAATAGAGCATGTTAATTTAATTGTTGAAGATAAACAAGGATCTATTATTACAAATTTTAATGCAAAAAGAACTATTGCCTTAGTAAATGATGTTCATTTTACAAACGTAATAGTTAATGTTTTAGATAATGCGATAAAATATTCAAATGATAAACCAAAAATTGAAATATCAACTGAAAATTTTAAAGATCTAATCGTTATTAAAGTAAAAGATAATGGAATTGGTATGTCAAAAACAGCCCAAAAGCAAATTTTTGAAAAATTCTATCGAGAGCACACTGGAGATTTACATAATGTAAAAGGTCATGGACTTGGTTTGTCTTATGTAAAAAGAATTCTAGACAATCAAAATAGTCAAATATTTGTAGAAAGCGAAAAAGGTATTGGAAGTACCTTCATCATAAAAATACCCCTAATAAACTAAATAAATATGGAAATCGAAAACAAAAAAATCCTACTAGTCGAAGACGATCAAAATTTTGGGTCGATATTGAAAGACTACTTAATGTTGAATGATTTTGATGTAACTCTTGCCAAAAATGGCATGGAAGGTTATGAGAAATTTAAAAAAGAAATCTATGATCTTTGCATTCTTGATGTAATGATGCCATACAAAGATGGCTATACACTTGCAAAAGAAATTAGAGAAAAGAATAAAGATGTGCCAATTATTTTCCTTACTGCAAAATCTATGAAAGAAGATGTACTCAAGGGTTACAAAGTAGGAGCAGATGATTATTTGAACAAACCATTCGATTCAGAAGTTTTATTGATGAAAATCAAAGCAATTATTCAAAGAAAGTCTGGTGAGTCAAAAGCAGAAAATGTACAATTTGAATTCGTTGTTGGTAAATTTCATCTCAATTCAAAATTACGTTTCTTAACTTTTGATAATGAAGAACCAATAAAATTATCTCCAAAAGAAAATGAATTATTAAAAATGTTAGTTCTTCATGAAAATGATTTGATGCCACGTGAACTTGCATTAACAAAAATTTGGAGAGATGATAATTACTTTACTTCAAGAAGTATGGATGTTTATATTGCTAAACTCAGAAAATATTTAAAATTAGATTCTAATGTTGAAATTTTAAATATTCATGGCGAAGGATTTAGATTAGTCGTTCGAAAATAAAATCAGGAAGTCTCAAGAAATTGAGACTTTTTTTTGATTTAAACTTTTTATAGCAATATTTATGTTTGAAAAAAAATCCAAATCTTTTTGAAAAGAAATGGATTTTTAAAAAAACAAACAAAAAACAATCTTCGGTTACTATACAGTAACGTTTGCTTTAGCAATATCAATATCTGCTTGAACGTGTGCAGCATTTGCTCGTCCGCTTGGATCTTGATTTTCTTGCCATTTTGGAATCCATTTTCTAACAGTTTGTGCCGCAGAAATTTGTGGATAATATTTATTAAAAATTGTTCTATAAAAATAAGCTTCTTTAGTTGTTGGCGTATTGTATGGAAATTCTTTTTGAGCATTTTCAAGTTGAATATCAGATACTTTTGATGAACAATATTCAATTAATTCATCAATCCAGTTGTAGCCAACACCATCAGAAAATTGTTCTTTTTGACGCCATAATACTTCATCTGGTAAATAAGGGTTATCTGGAGTATCAAACGCTTTCCTAAGAATATATTTTTCTTTACCATCATAGGTTTTTGGCATTTTTTCTTCTGCTTTTATTAACATTGCAGTATCTAAAAAGGCTTTGTCTAAAAATGGCACTCTAGCCTCTAATCCATGTGCCATAGTAGATTTATCGGCACGAAGTAAATCAGCTGTGAACAATTTTTGAACTCTTTCAATGGTTTCTTTCTGGAAATCTTCGATTGAAGGTGCATTTCTAAAATATAAATAGCCTCCAAAAATTTCGTCAGCACCTTCACCAGAAAGCACAACTTTTATTCCTAAATCTGTTATCGCTTTTGATAAAAAATACATTGGAGTACTGGCACGTATAGAAGTTACATCGTAGGTTTCGAGATGCCAAATTAATTTATCAAGAACCTCGATTCCTTGTTGAATTGTAAAATGTACTTCGTGATGTTCTGTTCCTAAAAACTCAGCAACTTTTCTGGCTGCTTTCGCATCTGGTGCATCAGCATCTAAACCAATAGAAAAAGAATGTAGTTTTTTGCCTGATTCTGCCAATAATCTTGAGGCAATTGATGAAGTTAATGAAGAATCTAACCCACCAGAAAGCAATACCCCAATCGGCACATCACTCATCAAGCGTTTGCGAGTAGCCTCTGTCAATGATTCTCTAATAGCAACTAAGTCCAGTTCATGGGTTGCTTTTTGATAATCTTCGTATTCGGGTTTATAATATTTAACAAAACCAGTTTTTGCGGTATAAAAATGTCCAGGAGGAAATGTTGAAAAGGTTTTACATTGATCAGCAATAGGTTTCATTTCAGAAGCGAAATATATTCGACCTCGTTCATCAAGTCCGTAATATAAAGGTTTAACACCCATTGGATCACGTCCAGCAATGTAATCATCGCCGTCAACCACAACAAATGACCAATCTCCATCAAGTAAATGACAAAAATCATATCCAAATTCTTCATATAAATGAACAATTACCTCTGAATCTGATTTTGTTTTGAAGGTGTGATGTTTCAGAATTCCATCTCTTAACTCTTGGTGATTATAAATCTCTCCGTTGTGAACCATGTAGGCTGTTTTTGTTCCTTTGATGGGTTGACGGCCTGAGTGTAAATCGATAATCGAAAGCCTTTCATGACTCAAAATATGACCATTTTCTGTAACATGTAAATCGCTTTCATCGGGTCCGCGATGTGACATTCTTTTAGAAAGTGTTTTTATTAATTCTTGATCTTTTCCTTTTCCAATAATTGCAAGTATTCCGCACATAAAAATTCTGTTTATATTTTTGTTGATACGAAATACTGGAAAATGTTTTAATCTAAAAACACAAAATCTATATTTAGTTACAATATGAAACTAAATATAGATTTTTTATCAAAATATGAAAGTTTAAAATTCTTTTTTAAATTTGTTATAGTCTTTTATTTCAATTCTAGAACTTAAATAAATTGGAAGTTTATCAATTGTTGTTTTTAATTTGGACAAGTTAACTTTTATTAAATTATCATCTTTTAGATTGTAATTGTAATTATCAAATAAATAATACATTAAAATTCTATTATAATCATCTAATTCAGAATCGGCAATCATTTCTAACAAAGTATTCTCAATTTGAGTTTTAAAATTACTTTCAGATAAGGCTCTACCAACTCTATTTATACTTGAATAATAATGATTTTTAGCAGGATTTTGCATTCTCAATGAAATACCAATAATTAAATTTTGAACATCAATATCTAAAACTTCAATTTCCTTTATATAAGTATTTCTTGAGCCTTGTGCATAACTACCATCACTCACTCTATCAAATCGATCATTCATAATATTCAAATGAGATTTCAGAAAAATATCCCATTTTATAGTTTCAGCAGATAATAAAGCAATATTCATAGCATGGATTCTGGGACTATTATCCATACTACAACCTCCTATTACTCTCCTGTTTCTTTTTAACTCTAGTTCTGATTCTTTAGAGAGATATCTACCGATATATTCTTCAAATTCATCATTCGATGATTTTGAAATTTTGGATTCGTTGTGGGCTTCATGTAAATCATTCAAGAATTTTGAATTTTTACTAAATAACGAATCAAGTCTTTGCAATCTTGTAGATTCCCATTTATTAAATTCATTTTCATACTTTTTATATTCAATTTCCGAACGTTTTTCACGTTCAGCAATTTTAAGTTTTTGTTTTTTTGAAGGTTTTTTATTAGACATAATAGCTGATGACAGGGTGTCTAAATCGCCAAAAACCTCATCATAATTTAATACTGGACGTTTTAAAACTAAATTAACATGTTCAACTAATTTTCTTGCTTTGTTTGGTACAGAATCATAGTATCTAACTCCCGAATCTTTTGCTTCTTGATTGAAAACAGTACTTGTTGTATCTATTAAACAATCTGAATATTGAATTAATTTTGAATATTTCGAATTTAATTGCTTACTTTCAAAATTATTAATTAAGTAAAAGGCTTCAATAGATTCTGGCGAATAATCAGTTTTTTTGGAATAGTTATAAATCCATTTTCCAGTATAATTATCTTGTTTTTTAGAAGTTTCTATTTCTATAGAATATTTTGAATTTTTACCTAATTCTAAACTACTTATTTCAGTAACTTTTTTTTCATTATAATCTGTGTAATCATTCATAACAACTAACAAGTCTAATGAGTAAGTTGCTTTAGGATATTTAGTTTTAAAGTATGTAAATGAAATATTATCATCCAAATCTTTTTTTGCTTGTAATACATTTTTTTTCTCAACTAAAACATAATTTGCTTTTGTTTGATTTTTTGCATAAAACTTTTTGTTAATATCACAAATTTTATGTTTCAAATTCAATGAATCAACTATGCGTTTCAATTTTGAAATAGCATTTTCAGAATAAATCAATCCATTCGGATGATTTTTAAATTCTCCTTGCTGAGCGTTCACACTCAAAAAGAAAAAAAAGATTGAGATTAATAAAAAATTTTTCATCGTTTGGGGTTTTGATTTTATATGATAACTACAAAACCTTTTCAATATTGTATTTAGTTCCATTTATCTCAAAAGTAAAACCAATTTCATTGCCCAATAATTTATTTCCTAAAGGAGATTGTGGCGAAACTGCAATAATTGTTTTGTCATCAATAACAATTTTTGGCAAGGCAGTTGACATAAAAAGTAACATTCCGTTAGTTTGAATCAAACTTCCAATTGCGATTTTTTTGGAACTTTGGTTTACGTCTATTTTATCTAAAATTGATTTTTGAATTAAAATTTCGGATAATTTTTTATTGAGTTTTTCTTGTTCAATATGCATCATTGAAAGTGCAGTCTCATGCTTGTCACCAGCAGAACCTTTAGCATCATTTTTTGAATCTTCAGTTAATGCTGAAATCATATCTTGAAAAACATCAATTCTATCGTTGATAATTTCTTGAAATTGTAAAAGGATTTTTTGTTTGAAGAGCATAATTTATTTTGGGTTTTTGTATAAATTCTAAAAAATAAAGTAATTAATTAGGGTTCATAATTAGTAGGAAGCATATCGCCAACTCGTTTTGCACCAATATCGCCACCAAAAAAGATTTTATCATTTTCAGTAAAATTACCATATCGGTCAACATAAAAAAGAGTTGTGGTAAAAATTACTTTTGATTGTTTTCTGTTTTTGAATAATAAATTGAAATCGGAATAAAATTCTGGAACTGGTTTAGGTATAAATACATTTTTCACATTGTTGTATAAAACCTCTACTTTTTTTAGATCGCCTTCATTTGTTACTCTAAAATAATATTTTGGATCATCTTGAAATTTTCCAAAAAACAACAAAAATTTACTTTTACCCCAATTATTTTCTGAGAGATTTTTAAAGAAGTGAACCGAAGATCCAAAATAGGCATCGTCTCTAACTTTTTTTAGTTTCGAATTATTTTCAATTTCAGTAAAAAGGGTATTTCCCATAACTAAACTGCTCATTACAGCGTCATAATCTATACTTTTTTGATTGAATCTAACATTGAAATTCAATAATTCATATTGAACTTTGTAGCCTAAAAAACTATTCTCGATTTGAATTGGTTCGTAGGCATCTGCATATAAATAAAAAGCATCGTAATCATATTCGAGATTGATTTTATCTTCATTTAGAATCTTGCAGGTTTTCCCAGCTTTAGATTTTCCAAGGAATTGTTCTCGAAAAACGTTTAGCAATTGCGCTCTTGAAAATTGTTTTTTGGTGATGACAATTTCTCTAAGTGCTTCTTTTTTTACTGATAAATAAATTTTTTGATCATTAGTTTCAAATGGATTTGCTACAAAAACAGTTTCATATCCCAAAGCACGAATTACTAAAGTAACATTTATTTTTTTTGAAAAATCAAAAGAATATTTTCCATCATTGGTCGTAATTGAAGAAATTGTAGTACCATCAAAGTATACTGTTACTCCGTCTAAAGGAACTTTGTTTTCATCGAAAATAGTTCCACTAATAGTTTGACTGTAAGAAGTGATTGTAAAAAATACAAAAAATTGAAGTAAAATTTTCCTCATTTATCTTTTTGTCAAATTTAATTACAAAGTTGAGTTTGTAATCAAAAAACACAGAATATTTTACTAATGAAATTAATTTTGTGAACTTGGAGTTAGATTTGAGAACATTGTAATTAATTTACTTTAGAAATCAAATTTATAGTTTGCACCAATAAGTAGTTGAAATCCTTGAACTGGAAAATTTATCCATTTTTGATATTGTTGATTGGCGATATTATTCAATTTCAAAAATGTAGTTAAACGGTTGCTATAATTGAATCCAACATGAGCATTTACATCAAAATAACTTGGCAAGGTTTTAATTTCATTATTTGGTGCTAGTAAAGGAATATCTAAATTGATTTGTTGGTCTTTTCGTTCGCCAACAAAAAAGAAATTAGTTCCTGCATACCATTTTTTAGAAATGACGAAGTCTAAATTTGCACCCATTTTTATAGAAGGTAAATTCCATGGTTTTTCTTGAATTGAAGTTGAAAAACTATTAAAAGTACCATTAATTCCAAAACTTACATTTTTAGAAAAGTCGGCTTTCAATTCTCCAAAGAAACTCAATGTTTTTAAATCCTCAGAAACCACATCAAAGGAGTTTCCATTTGCATAGCCATCAAGATTCAAATTTAAAAGTGAATAATTGTTAGCTTTGTAAAGTAATTTGTTTTTTTCTGTTTTGTATGAACCTCTAATATTGTAACTCATATTATTAGCCAATTTTCCTCGTAAACCAGCAAAAATATCATATTGCTTGTCTGTTGGAGAAACAAAAAATGTTGGCGAAACAAACGGATTTGTTTGTACCAAATCATGATATGAATTTTGATCTAAACTCCCTTCTGCACCAGCATAAAAAACCATTAAATCACCCACAACTTTGTATGAAGCGTTGACTTGTGGATAGACAAAGAATTTCCCTTTATTGTTTATATTGTCTGAATTGTAAAACAAATTTACTCCTAAACTAATCGATAAATCATCTTGATTTAATACATAATTTGGATTGATTCCTAGGTTTACAAAACCATATTTCAAAGGTTCAATATTGGTTTTGAAATAATTATTTTTAAATTCTCCACCAACATAATCGACTAAAATAGTAGTTTTTATTTTCTTATCCATGATGTCAATTTCGAAAGTCGGTTTTACAAAAAAACGATTTTCTGCGGAATTAAATGAATCTGAAAAACGATTGAATTTGAAACTCATTTCTTTGAAAATACTTTCTTTGAAATTGAGATTTCCACCAACATAAAAATTATTGTATGATTCTTTTTCATTGATATCTTTGACCAATAGTTCTCTGTTTTGAGGAAGAATAGTTCCACCAAAGTCTGAAGGTAAACCATACCAATTGTATTGTTGGTTTTGATAACCTAAATCAAAATTCCACGAAAAATCTCTTTGGTTTGAGCCATAGGTCAAATCTAAATTCGTATCATAGAATTTGTCTTGAAGTTCCAAGTTTTTGATTCCGCCTTGCGATGATAAATGTCGAAGTGCTCCACCAAAATAATCAGTATTGCTGATATTTTCTGTTACAAAAAGTTCAGCATTTAAGTTTCCATAATTTCCAATTCCAAAAGTTGCATAATTCTTGAAAATTTCTTCAGGCTTTTCCTTGTCAACGTTTGCGGCTTTCCCTTTAGATGGCGTGAATGTGGAAGCAACAGGAAAGGAGAAAATGTTGTATTTAACGATTTCTTTTTTTGTTGTTTCTACATCTTCATCAGCAGGCACTTCTTTTATTTTTGATGCGTCAGAAATTGTTGGTGTATATGGTTTTACAATATTTACGACTTCTGTTCCAATATTTTCGTCTTTCTTTTGAGAAAAGGAAAATTGAAATGTTATCATAAATATAAATAAGGCTAATTTGTTTTTCATTTTATTATTTGTTACACAGAGGTTCACGAAGAATAAACAGAGTCTCACAGAGTTTTTATTTGTTAATTGATGAATTGGTTTTTGATTCTTCAGTTTTGATGGCATCTAATTCTTTTTGGGCTTCTTCTTGAATGTCAGCAAAATCTTTGAAATTCTCTAAAACTGCATTCAAAATATAGGTTGCTTGATAACTGTCTTTCAAACCATAGAAGTTTTTTGCCATCACAATCAATCCTCTTGCACCAAAATATTTATAACTCGAATATTCCTTTGATAGTTTATTAACTGATTTATTTGACAAATCAAATTTTCCGTCTTTATTTTTAAAATAAGCATCATAAAACAAGGCTTCGGCAGCCAATTCGCCTTTTGCAATCGTTTGTAATTTTGAGTAGGCTAGTCTTGCTTTAGCATCATCATTAGATTTTATAGCCGAACGAGCCACAATAATCTGAGCATCGGATTTGATTTTATTTTCGGTTTTTGGATTGGCTAAAACCTTTTCTGCGTAAATAACAGCATTTGGATAGTCTTTAGAATCGTAGTACGATTTCATTAGATTTGCCTGTGCAAACGTAATGTTTTGAGGAAAATCGGCTTCGGTTTCCAAACGTTTCAAAATTGGTGCGGCCTTTGTAAAATCATTTGCTTTTACAAAAATCTGTGACAAACGCGCCAATGATTGTTCTGTAAATTCGTTTCGAGGCTTTGAAATTACATATTCATAATTTGGAATTGCATTCTTCTCGGAACCTTCATTAAAATACAATTGTGCTAAATAAAAATTGGCTTTTAAAGCATTGATTCCATTTGGGAATTTCGAAACATAGCCTGAAAATCCTGTGATTGCAGGTTTTAGATTGCCTTGTTGGTATTGTTTATCGGCAGAATTAAACGTGTCATTATCTAAATCTGCATCAGAAACTTCAACAAAATCTAATGTTTTTACCCAAGTGGCATATTCGTCAACTTTTCCGTTATCAACATAAATTAATCGTGCTGTTGCAACTGCTTCAAGTGCTTCTGGTGATTTTGGAAACTCAGATGCTACTTTTTTAAATTTTGCAATTGCCAAATCATCTTTATCAGAATTATAATAAATCAAACCTTGCTTCAAAATTGATTTTGCATTGTAAGAACCATTTTTAAATTCAGTATTTAGTTGATCATAGGTTTTGATTGCCAAGTCGTTCTTGTTTTCGGCTACATACGTATTTGCAAGTTCAAACAAGGCATCATCACGGTATTGTGATTTTGGAAAATCTTTTAGAAATTGATTGAAATTTTCAATTTTTTTATCGTTTTTAGATAAAAATCCGAAGCAAATGGCTTTTTGATACGCTGCATAATCCGCATCGATACTTTTAGATTCGATAACTTTTGAATAAGAATCTAGAGCGATTTGATATTTTAGCATCACGAATCTAGAGTCAGCCAAACGCAAAAAACTATCATTCAATCGAACTTTATCGTCTTTTACAGCATTGATTTGTGACTGAAAGAAATCGCCTGCTTGGTCATATTGTTTCATTTTGAAATGACAATAGGCAATATTGTAATTGATGTTTTTATATTCTGGAACATTTTTTGATTCGGGTAAACCCACAAATTGATTGAAATTAGACAATGATTCGTTAAAATTTTCCTGAATAAATTCGGTTTCAGCTTTCCAAAATGTCGCACGAGCCAAAAATTTTGGATCTTTTTGTTCTGCGATCGATTTTTTAAACATTGGATTGGCTTCTTTGTAATTCCCATCAGTAAAAAGTTCTAAACCACGATAAAAAGTTACTTTTTGATATGCTAATTTGTTTTCGGGTTTTTTGTTTTTTTCTAGTAAAACTAATGCGTCTTTATAATTTTTAGAAGAAATAAACGAATTAACTAACAAATTTTCAATTTCGGGAACATTACTATTTTTTGGATATTTCGCAATAAAATTAGATAAAACATCGGGCACAGATTGGTAGGAATTACCAATTTCATAACTCAATTTGGTATAATTCAAATTGGCATCTTCTTGAAGTTTCAAATCAAAAATCATTTCCGAAGCATTTTTGAAAGCATTCAGTGCCTGTAACTTTCTATCGGTTTTGAGATAACATTCTCCCAAATGATAATAGCCATTTTGAGCCACAAAATCTTTTCCATCAATGATTTTATTGAATTGTGAAATGGCACTTTCGAAATTATTTTGTTTGTAATAGGCATAACCCAATTGATAAAAATCAGTATTATTCCATTTTCCTTTTTTGCCACGATATTCTAATAAAAACGGCAAAGCTTTATCATATTGATTCAAATTAAAATAACTTTCTCCAATTATTTTGCTTAATTCTGATTTTTCTGAGGTATTGGATTTTTCCATAGCCACTTTGCCCAAATCGATTGCTTTTTGAAATTTTCCTAATTTAAAATTCATGTCTGCTTGAAAATACGAAAGTTTTTCTTTGTATTTTTCTTCGCCAGAAACTTGGTCAAATTGTTTGTTTGCTTCTTTGTAATTATCAACTTCATAGGCCATGAAACCTAAATAGTACTTCGCTTGTGAACCATATTCAGCAGAATTTACCACTTTATTGAAATAATTTGTGGCTTCTTTTACATTTTTAGTAGTAAAAAAACTGTAACCTAATTGAAAATTAAATTTTTCTAAATCGTCATTACTCAAATTACTTTGATCTACTTTTGTTGACCATTCTAATGATTTTTGATAGTTTTCTTGAACAAAATAATAATGTGCAACCTCAATATAGGCTTGGTTTGTTTTAGTACTTGTTGGATAATTTGCAACAAAGTTTTCCATCAAATCATCAGCATTAGATTGATTGAGATGAATGGCGCAAACTGCGGCATAGTAGGAGCAATCTGACTGAATATCGTAATTTTTATTTTCTGATTTTACTTTGTCAAATAAAATTTCTGCCGATTGATATTGCTTATTTTGAAATAAAGAAAGTGCACGAGAATAATCTTCGGAATCGTTAGCATATATTGCTGATTTTTGTGCTGATACTGAAAAAAATGTTGAAAAAAGCAACACAATATATATAAATGAAAATCGAATCATGCGAGTTTGTTTTATAAATCAAAAATAAGATTGTTGCTTCTATAACGAAATGATTTCGGGTTTTATTATAAACATTGTTTTAAACATTTTTTAATGTAGGATTTGAGATTAATTTTAAGCTTAAGACTCAAGTTGAGGTTGAGATTTAGATAAAGTTTAAGATTATGGCTTAGGTAAAAATTGAAATTATCTTTTGGATTTGATTTTTGAAATTGAAATTTGAATTGATTTTTGAAATTGAAATTGATTTTTAAAAAATAAATTTTGATTAACTGCGTTTAGATAGTACTTTTACAAAATAAAATCATTCAACATGTCAAAATCGGTACTTTCTATTCAAGGTGTAACCATTTATCAATCTGGAAAAGTTATTTTAGATGATATTAATCTCGAAATCGAGAAAGGAGAATTCATTTATTTGATTGGAAAAACAGGATCGGGAAAGAGTAGTTTTATGAAAACGCTTTATGGAGAACTGAAATTAGCCACTGGCGAAGGCTCTTTTGTGGGTTATGATTTAAAAACTTTAGAAGAAAAAGAAATTCCGTTTTTGAGACGAAAAATTGGTATGGTTTTTCAGGATTTTAAATTGCTTTCTGACCGAACTGTGTATCAAAACATGCTTTTTGTATTGAAAGCTACTGGTTGGGAAAATTTGGAAGATATGGAACTCAAAATAGAAGAGGTACTTTCGAAAGTTGGATTGAAGGATTTTGCCCAAAAAATGCCACATCAACTCTCTGGTGGTGAGCAACAAAGTGTCGCGATTGCTCGTGCTTTGCTCAATGATCCAGATATGATACTTGCAGATGAACCAACTGGAAATCTTGATCCACAAACAAGTGCCGAAGTTCTTGAAGTTCTAAAACGCGTTAATGCACTAGGAAAAACGGTTATTATGGCAACACATGATTATGCACTTTTGATGAAATTTCCAGCAAAAACATTAAAGTGTGAAGATGGGAAAATATTTGAAGTAGTTCAGAAAACGGTTTAATAAAATACGCTTTTTTTTTGTTTTGAAAGTTTGTTTATTTTCATAAATCAATATATGACGATGTGTTTACAACTATTTTTTGTAAACATGCGGATTTTCTTTAACTCCTTTTTTGAAAATTTTTCGAATTGTCATTCTCAAAAAAGTATCAATTTGTAATATTGTATCTGTAAATTTATTTTCTGGTCGACCTCGAAAAGATGTTACATGAAATCGGTCTGTCTCTAATACTGGATTTTCTGAAAAATAGTAGTTTGAAATACAGCATCTAAAACCATCAAAAACTACAGGAGAAACCGAATGTAAAGAACGACTATGAGTTACCATAACTGCTAATCTATTGAATTTTGAATGTATTGTAATTTGTTTTTCATTCAAACCATTCGGCCACAACTCTAAATTTCCGCCATATTCTTCCTTCCAATTTGGTGTAACGTAATACAAAAGGTTTAAAACTCTCCAACGTTCGCGATCTTTGTCATGAGAATTATCTAAATGTGGGTTCAGAAATTGTTTGTTACCCATCATTGAAAGTCCACCAGCATACAAATGCTCATCTGCAATTGCCTTGTCGATATTACATATTTCACCAATTAAATCGACTATTTTTTGATCTTGAAAAGCGTAAATGATTTCTTCGAGAATTGGGTTGTAATGGTTCATTTGTGCACCAATGAACTTTACTTCACGAATATTCTTTTTAAGAATCATTTCAGAAGATTTTGGAAAAACTTCATGAATTTTATGTGCAACTTCTTTTTTTAAAACATCATCAATATAAAAGTAACCAATACCATTTTGAGAATTCTGAAATTGTTTTTTTAATTCATTTTTTTTTAAAAATAAAACATTATAAACTTCATCTGCAATCTGTTTTCTTTTGATTATTTCCATAAATCTAGGATTAATTTATCGAAACAGAATAATTTAACATATTTCGGTTTGTTTCATACAATGTTTCTTTAGAAACAAAAATGTTTTTTAGAAGTGTTTTGTTCCATTTGTTGCGTTTTTTCCAATTAGAAAAAGTTTCATTTTTCCAATCAAAATCATCTTTCCAAAAAAAGTTTGGAGATACATAACAATAGGTATAAGGAATCAAATAGGAACTGTCGTTATTTGTTTTAACTTTCAATGAAACTGTTTCGTTTCTTGATATTGATTGTGGATAAAGTAATGTTATTTTTCTCTTTTCACATTCCTTTCTTAAAAGTTCAGACATTTGAAAATAGTTTTTTTCGATTTTCTCTAAACTAAAATTATTATATGTTGTTTCACCAATTTTATCAATGGGTCTCAATTGAATAACATCGATTTTGTAGTTTCCATAAACATTGAAAAAATATTGTAATTCTTCAAAATTATCTTCATTAAAAGTATAATTGATTCTCAAGCGAAGATTAGGATTATTTATTTTTTGATTTGAAATTTGATTTA
>JANPDC010000157.1:0-29042 GCA_031431275.1 Bacteroidota bacterium | reverse complement strand
AATGTTTGGTCTTAATATTTGGGACGGAACTCTCAACGGAATCAACAATGACTTAAATTATAAATCTGCAATTTCAGATCTAAATTTGAGTATTGTTCGATTTCATGCATATGAAATGACCGTAAATTCTAATAACAAAAGTTGGTACAATACAACAACTCAACAATGGAGAACTTCAGTAATTGATGGTTGCTTGCAAGCGCAAAACGCACCAAATAAATTGATTTCGATTTTTAATTTTCCACAATGGCTGTCCACAAATGGAGTTGATGTAAAAAATATGAATGTTTCTAACGCACAACTTTATGCCGATTGGTGTGCTAATTTAGTTCAAATAGTGAACATTCAATTGGGGAGAAATGTCAAATATTGGACTGTTTTTAACGAGTTAGAGTCAAATTATAATTCTAATATTCAAGATTTAGCAACTATTTATTTGGCTTGTTATACCAAAATGAAATTAATTGATCCAACAATTCAAATCGGAGCATTTGCAATATCACAACCTTGGTGGAATAACGTTGCACAACAAAGTTTTTACAATACAACAAGAAATAACCTCGATTTTATTGATTACCATTTATACGGGAGAGAATTCAGTTCACCGGCAAATAGTATTCTTTATAACGATGCAAGCTATCTCGGTTATGGTGGAGTTGATAATGTAAGAAACCAAGCAACTCTGGCAGGAGTGCCAATAACTGTTCCCATTTGGTTATCAGAATCAAACATTGTTTATTCCTACACAAATGATCCAGCAGGAAAAATGGCATCAAATGTTGGTGCGGTTTGGGATGCTTTATTATTTGAATCAGCCATAAAAACAAAAACAATTTCAAGTATTATGCTTTTTAATGATCGCGATGGAGTTTATGGAAAGTTAGCTTCCAACAATACAAAAAGACCAGCCTATCATAATCTTAAAATTCTATCCAATAATTTCTATGGTGATTTTGTAAACTCTACTTCATCAGATTCAGATGTTAAAGTCCTAGCAGTTAAAGGTTCAAACTTCAACTCTGTAATGATTTGTAACAAGAGTCTTTCTGACAAAACAGTTAATCTAAATTTTTTAAACGGCCCAATAAATGGAGTTTTATACAAAAAAGTTGATTTAAAAAATTCCATATCTGAATCTGTTTTGTCTTGGAACAACAATTCAAGTTATACGATTCCTTCAGAAAGTATTATTTACTTGTTATTTAATAACACTCTTGGAACTTCAACTATTCTAAAGCAAAATGAACTCATAACCATTGAAAACACAATAATTAACGATAAAAAAATTAAATTAAATTCAAGTATTGATAACAATTTAAGTATTTCAATAAACGATATGAACGGAAAAAAAATAGTAAACCTATTGAATCAAAAATTAAACATTGGCACTAATACAATTGATATTTCTGATTTTAATATCACCAAAGGCATCTATGTTTTAGAAATTTCAAATCAAGAAGGTTTATTCAAAACCTTTAAAATCGTTTTTAATCATTAAATTATAAATCCAAAAAAAGTAATTAACTACAACCTTTGCGTACTGTTAATAAATTTCAAGTTTATAAACTTCGATTATTTGTAACTTTGATTCTTTAAAAATTTATAAAAAGATATGATTACAAACACCGAACTCGAATACAAAGGCGATTTATATCCATCAAAAATAGTAAATGTAACGCAAGAGGTTGATAGCGTTTTTTTTCATACAGATAATAGCGTAATATTAAAAATAACAGTATTTCGAGACAGTTTATTACGTTTCCGATACACTACAAAAGGTTATTTTAGCAACGATTTTTCGTATGCAATTGACAAAACTCAATCTCATGGTTATAATTTTTTAGAGTTAAAAGAACTCAACGAATTTTATCAAATTAAAACCAGTAAAGTAGTTTGTCACATTCAAAAAGATGATTTACGAATATCGATTTTGGATCTTGAGGGCAATCCAATTCTTGAAGATGAACTTGGTTTTCATTGGGAAGAAAGTTATGAGTTTGGCGGGAATATTGTCAAAATGAGTAAAACTTCCAAAGACGGAGAATGTTTTTATGGTTTAGGTGACAAGGCATCTCACTCTAATTTAAAAGGGAAAAAAGTTGAAAATTGGGCAACAGATCAATATGCTTTTGCAAAAGATCAAGAGCCATTATACAAAGTTGTTCCGTTTTACATCGGTTTACAAAACAAACAATCCTATGGAATTTTCTTTGACAACACATTCAAAACAACATTCGACTTTGCTCATGATCGAAGAAATGTGACCAGTTTTTATGCTGATGGAGGTGAAATGAATTACTATTTTATTTATGGACCAGCCATGCACGATGTTGTAACCACTTACACGCATTTAACAGGAAAACCCGAGTTACCACCACTTTGGGCATTAGGATACCATCAATGTAAATGGAGTTATTACCCAGAGAGTAAGGTAAAAGAAGTAACATCAAAATTTCGAGAACTTCAAATTCCTTGCGATGCGATTTATCTTGATATTGATTATATGGATGGATTTCGATGCTTCACTTGGAACAAAGAATATTTTCCAGATCCCAAGAAAATGGTTGCCGAATTAGCAGAAGATGGTTTCAAAACAGTCGTAATCATTGATCCTGGAATCAAAATAGACAAAGATTATTCAGTATACAGCGAGGCATTAGCCAAAGATTATTTTTGTAAACGTGCTGACGGCCCGTATATGAAGGGAAAAGTTTGGCCAGGAGAATGTAATTTTCCTGATTATACAAATCCCGAAGTTCGCGAATGGTGGGCCGGATTGTTTAAAGAATTAATATCGGACATTGGAGTAAAAGGGGTTTGGAACGACATGAACGAACCTGCTGTAATGGAAGTTCCAGGAAAAACATTCCCAATGGATGTGCGTCATGATTATGACGGAAATCCGTGTTCGCATCGAAAAGCACATAATATTTACGGAACACAAATGGCTCGTGCAACCTATGAAGGTGTTAAACGTTTTTCGTATCCAAAACGTCCTTTTATCATAACGCGTTCGGCATATTCTGGCGCACAACGATACACATCATCATGGACTGGCGACAATGTAGCAAGTTGGGAACATTTGTGGATTGCGAACATTCAAATGCAACGTATGTCGATTTCTGGGATGGGTTTTACAGGTTCAGATATTGGAGGATTTGCAGAGCAACCATCGGGTGAATTGTATGCGCGATGGATTCAATTAGGAGTTTTTCATCCGTTTTGTAGAACACATTCATCTGGCGATCATGGCGATCAAGAACCTTGGTCATTTGATGTAAATGTTGTAAATATTACCAGAAAGTTTGTCAATCTTCGTTATCAATTATTGCCCTATTTGTATACCATGTTTTGGGAATATGTGAACGATGGTGTTCCAATGCTAAAACCTTTGGTATATTTTGATCAAGATGATATTCAAACGCATTACAGAACTGATGAATTTATCTTTGGAAATCAAATTTTGGTTTGTCCAATTCTTGAGCCCAATGCACAAGGTCGTAGAATGTATCTTCCAAAAGGAAATTGGTTTAATTATTGGACCGAAGAAGTCATTGAAGGTAGAAAAGAACTTTGGGTTAAAACTGATTATGACCAAATTCCAATTTTTATTAAAGAAGGAGCAATTATTCCTAAATACCCAGTTCAACAATATGTTGGAGAATTAGAGTTTGATGAAATAACACTAGATGTTTATTATAAAGTCGGGAAAGAAAAATCATTACTTTATGAAGATGCTCAAGATGGCTATGATTACAACAAAGGTAGATATAGTTTGGCGACATTTAGTTTTCGTGGAAAGGAAAATGAAGTAACAATTTTGCAGCACAAAGAAGGAAAATTTGATACACAATATTCTAAATTTAAAATCAATTTACACGGTTTTCCTTTCAAAATATTTAAAATTGAATTCGATAATGAAGAAGTTTCTTTTGAAGATGCCAATTTTGATGGAGTTTCATCGTTATATATTCAAAAAGATTTTACTGAACTTCATATTATTGGAGAATAGAACCATTTTTTTTGTAATTTTATAAAAAAATTAAAGATGAAAAAAATACAGTTATTAGTTCCGCTTTTTGCTTTTATTGTAATCATTTCTTGTGCCACCAATCCATTCACAGGTCAAAAAACGATGGCATTAGTTCCTGATAGCGAAATTTTCCCGTCAGCATTTGCACAATACGGACAATTTTTAGCAGAAAATAAAGTTCTTTCTGGAACAGTTGATGCAAAACGAGTAGAAACGGTTGGAATCAAAATAAAAATTGCTGCAGAAAAATGGTTAAATGCTAATGGTAAACAAGGATATTTAGACAATTACCAATGGGAATATAAATTAGTAGAAAGCAAAGAAGTAAATGCTTGGTGCATGCCAGGAGGAAAAATTGTTGTTTATTCAGGTATTTTACCAATAACAAAGGACGAAGCAGGTTTAGCCGCAGTTTTGGGTCACGAAGTTTCACACGCACTAGCAAACCATGGTCAACAACGAATGAGTGCAGGTTTGTTACAACAACTTGGTGGTGTTGCTGTTGGAGTTGCTGTTGGTGGTAAAAGCCCAGAAACACAACAAATGATAATGCAAGCCTATGGTGCAGGAAGCCAAATAGGAGTGATGCTCCCTTTTAGTAGAGGACACGAAACCGAAGCAGATCAAATTGGTTTAACATTGATGGCAATTGCAGGTTACAACCCAGAAAATGCAGTATTTTTGTGGGAAAGAATGTCTGCTAATTCTGGTGGGAAAGCACCACCAGAAATTATGAGTACACACCCATCAGATGCAACAAGAATTGCAACGTTAAAAGAATTATTACCATCTGCAAAGGCAGAAGCCAAAAAATTTGGAGTAGTCTTTAAATGATTTAGATTCTTTAGGTTCAATTTCAAAAGTTTATTTCTTAAAAATACCTACAAAGTTTTGAAAAAAGAGTTTGACATTTTTTTGATTTAATAATTTTTTTGTTTTATAAAGAATTTAATTACACTTCAATCGATATTTTGATATTTAAAATCTCCAATTTATTTAATCCACGAGACATTCTCTGAAAGTTTTTTGAAGATTATGGATTAATAAAATTAAATAAATGATTTAGATAAAAAATTATAATTTATTATGCAAAAGTTACATAAACTAAACAAATTAGATACTGTTAGTGCATTAAATTTAAACAGTACCAATAAAATTTTAAATGAAAATAAGTTTGAAAAAGACTTTATTCCAATAATTGAAATTGACTATTCATTAGTTGGAAAAAAAAGGGAATATGACTACAGAGGTTTTATTGTTATTGATACAAACGAAAGTGTTCAACTTTCAAGTAATATTGATACTAACAAACGAAATCCAACATTAAAAATTATAAAAATTTTTAATGAGAATGTAATAATTCCTTTTAAGATTTCAAAAGGAAACAAGCTTGCAAATGACGACGATGGAATCATAAAAATAATTTCAGAAGGCATAGAGGTTTTAACAAAAAAATCAATTACTGTAGAACTTGATGAAACAATTGCAATAAAAGTTTCAAGTAATGATTTAAAACAAAATGCTAAAATTGACTTTTATGCTAGTGATGATGGTGGTTTTTTTGACACCAGAGGTTTACAAAATATTTTTTGTGGAAGATTTAATTTCATCACAGGTTCATCAAAAGTAGGTTTGAAATTAACCAAAAATATTGAAGAGTTACCATTAGCACCAAACGACTATGCTCAACCACCACTTTGGGTTGAACCAGATAAGTCATTTGCTGTAGCAAATAAATACCAAGATTGTCACGGTATGTGTTTTGCTGTTACAATGGCTAGAGTAGCTAAAGCTTTTAAAGATGTTTTAAGATTTAGTCCAATAAAAGTTGAATCTATTGGACAAGATTATTTATATTCAGGAACTATAGTCACAAACATTCCCGATAAAGTTTTTGGCTATGGCGTTGGTGGAGCTTTATCTGTAAATGGATATGCAGATTTAGTTGACCACAATGATGTACTTAAAGGTTATTTAAGCGAAGGTGCAATGATTCAATATTGGAGAAATGAGAATCAGATTAATTGGGAAAATTTGAAAAAAGAAATGAAAAAAAGTATCCTTCAACAACCAAATAATTTTGAAGGTGGTCATTCAGTAATTTTTAAATCATACCTATTTGATGAAAACAGAAATATTACAGGTATTAGTTATTATGATTATACGGGGATTAATAAAATGTTCAACATAAATGAAAACAAAATATTTAAAGGAGCAAATTTGCGCGATAATAAAAAATAGTTTACTAATTTTTTTGCTAACTATCATTTGTTCGTGCAAAAATGAAAAATTGAAAACTATAAATAATGAAGTAAAAATAATACCATCAAAAAAGCCAGAATGTAAAATTACTGAAAATGAAACAAAATATGATTCTTTAAATAAATTGATAAAAATTAACTTTACGAGAAAAGCTGATAAGATTGAATTACATCCAATTATTAAAAAAGGGAGATTGACATGGAATTTTGGAAAAAGAATACTTTGCAATTATATCGAAAAAGAAAATTTAACGTCTACTGTTGTATATTATGTTGGTAATGAATATTACAGAGAGATTAATGAACTTCATTTTAATAAAGGAAGTGCAAATAAATCATTTTTAAAATTAAAAAATAATTTAATAAAATGTTCAAATAAAAATAATTTAAGTCATGAAGAAGAAGATGAGTTTTTTGGATTTATGAAAACTGGAGTTGTTTTTCTACTTGATTTAAAAAGTGACACAATAATAATAATTGAATATAATATTTTCACAAATCCAAAAAACCATTTAGAAATAACAGAATTTATTGCATCAAACAAAAATAATTTTGATGGAATATTGGTATCTGAGGGTTATCCAGAAATTAAAATTATAAAATAAATCCTATTTAGGGCATCGGTTCAAAAAAGTATTGTTAATTTAATGATGATTTTAAATTTTAAATTTTTTTACTTTCATGACTAATTGAAACTTTAATTAACCGAATAAAAACTTGACGCACAAAAAAATTAACGAACATATTAATTATAATTTAAAATAAATTAGAAAGTCATTTCCTTTGAAGTGACTTTTGTTTTTATATTTGCATCAATAAAATTTAATTTATGAATGATTTACCAAAAGGAAGTAAAAAATTATTAAACGCTTGGGCTTTCTATGATTGGGCGAATTCAGTTTATACTCTAGTTATTGTATCTTCGATTTTTCCGTTATTTTATGCATCATTATTTTCTGAAAATAAAAATATTGAAGTTTTTGGAACTACTTTTTCGAGTACAGCTTTAATTAGTTTCATTACCGCCTTTGCATTTTTAGTCGTGGCTATTTTTTCACCAATTCTTTCGGGTATTGCGGATTATATCGGAAATAAAAAAAGATTTTTACAACTCTTTTGTTGTATTGGCTCGTTTTCATGTATTGGTTTGTATTGGTTTGATATAAAACATATTTATGTAGGATTATTATTTTATTTCTTTGGATTGATTGGTTATTGGGGAAGTTTAGTTTTCTATAATTCTTATTTGCCAGACGTTGCTTTCAAAGAACAACAAGACAGTTTAAGCGCAAAAGGATATTCAATGGGTTATATTGGAAGCGTAACTCTTTTGATTTTATGTTTGTTTATTGTTATTGGAAAAGAAGGTCAAGATGCGATTGATGCCATGCGCTTGTCCTTTGCATTGACAGGAATTTGGTGGCTTGTTTTTAGTCAATATACGTTTTATTTTTTGCCAAAAGGAAATAAAAGTGAGCACAAAGTAACAAGTAAAATTTTATTTAACGGATTTAGAGAATTAGTAAAAGTTAAAAATCAACTATTTCAAAATCTCGAATTAAAACGCTATCTCATTGCTTTTTTTGTGTTTAGTATGGCAGTTCAAACCGTAATGCTAGTTGCTACCTATTTTGGTGAAAAAGAAGTTACTTGGGAGTCTGATTCTCAAAAAACAATGGGATTGATTATCAGTATTTTGGTAATCAATTTAATTGCAATTGTTGGTGCAGTTTTAACATCGAAAGCATCCAGAAAATTCGGAAATATACCAACTCTGGTATTTATAAACGGTATTTGGGTTGTCATTTGTTTATGTGCCTATTTTGTTACGTTACCAATTCATTTTTATATAACTGCTGGGTTTGTAGGTTTGGTTATGGGAGGAATTCAGGCTTTGGCACGTTCTACCTATTCAAAGTTTTTACCAGAAACCGAAGATACAGCCTCTTTTTTTAGTTTTTATGATGTTACAGAGAAAATAGGAATTGTGATTGGAATGTCCATTTATGGAATTATAGACCAAGTTACAGGATCTATGCGAAACGCAATAGTTTTTTTGGGTTTATTTTTCTTCATTGGATTACTTTTGTTACTTAGAATTCCAAAAAAAAATGCCCAAAATTAATTGAGCATTTTTTTATTAGGAAAACTAACTAACCAACTATCCTAATTTCTTTTGATATTTCCAGAACCAGAAACTTTAGTATCTTTAACTTTTGGTTCGCCTTTATAAAAAATATCTCCAGAACCAGAAACCCTTGCACTCAAACTTTCTGAACAATTCACTTTGATATCACCAGAACCTGAAATTCCCGCATCAACATCTTTTGATACTAAATCATCTGCTGTGATATCACCAGAACCCGATATTCTTGCTGTTAATTTATCCGCTTTTCCTTTCAAACGAACGTCACCAGAGCCAGATAGTTTTGCTTCTAAATCTGTGGCATCTATGTCAAGATTCACATCTCCAGAGCCAGATAAAGTTGCTGTGAATTTATCTGCTTTGATTTGATTTTTAGTATTCACATCTCCAGAACCAGACAATGAAACTGAACTAATTTTTTCAAACGGAACTGTTATCAAAATTTTCATACTTTTGCTTGGTTGCAGGTTTTTCCCTTTTTCTTGATAAATTTTCAATGTAGTTCCTTCTACTTCAACTTTAATAAAAGGCATCAAATTTTCTTCGGCTTGAACGGTTATTTCTCCTTCTTTTCCTGCCACTAAATCAATATCATAGAAACCTTGAAGTTTGATATCATCATATTCTGGCGTGTTTCTTTTGTCTGTTTTTTGGTTTCCGTTTCCTTTGATTTTTTCGGTATTTCCCCAATCCCAATTTTGGGCGTTTGCAAATGTGGTTGCGAATAAAAATGCTACAAGTGATAGTTTAATTGAATTTTTCATAAAATACTTTTTTAGAATTGATTATTGAATTTGTTATTTTTTAATTAAATTGATGTTTCCATATTTTGATATTAAATTCATTTTATTGGTGCCTTTTCGTTTGTAGAATCCATTAATTTGTTTGGAATTATTTGTGATTTCTTTGTTGAAAATCTCAATTTCAGAATCGTATCGAACATCTCCATATTTAGTTTGAACATCAAGATCAAAAGAATAATTTGAATCAAAACCAATATTCAAATTAGAATATCCAGAATCTATAACTACGTTATTTGCTTTTTCATTTATAAAACCAATATTGATTTTACTATAATTTGTTTCGATGTTTAAACTATTGAATAGTTCCCCAATGTTGAGCGTCATATAATTTCCAGAACCAATTATTGAATTTATTTTTGTGAAATTTAATTTTCCATAGTTAGAATCATAATTTACAGATTGACAATCAGTGACAATAACGTCAGTATAATTTGAATCTAAATTTAGTTTCATTACTTCATTTATTTTTAACCCGGAATATTTGGCGTTCACAACTAAACTTTTTGCAAATTCAATAGTTGAATTTGGACAATATCCAAGTTCAATTAAATTTGAATTTCCGTTTAATTTCCCAAGAATAATTTTCCCATATTTACAAATTATACTCACATTTGCATTCAAATCATCAGCAATAATATTTCCATATTTATTGATAAATCTCACACTTCCGTTCTTTGGAATTTTAATTAAATAATTGATTTCAAAACTATTAGAATTTCCGTTATTATAAAAATCAGAACTTTCGATAACCGTTTTTGCGTTGACATTGTTTTTGAAAGCATCTATTTTCACATCAATATCCTCAATACGTTTGTTTACCCATTTTTCGCTATCTCCAGAAACTTTAATGAGAATATCCAGTTCAATTTTGTTTTCGTCCCAAGTAGAAACTGTTATATTCCCATACATGTTTTCAACATTTACACCTGCATCTGAATTTACAAAATAGGCTTTGTTGATTGTTTTTTGTTTTGTAAATGGTAAATCTTCGTGAAATGAAAATCCCAATAAAGGAATTAACATCATGATAATTAGTAGTTTATAAGGTGTTTTCATGAGAAGTATTTTTAATTTTTTCATTATCTTCAATATGCTGCATTACATTTTGTAAAAAAGAAATTCGGGTTTGTAAATTGGTCATCAAAGCCATTATAATTGATTTATTCTCACCATTATTTTTCAATTCTAGAATGATATTTTGATAATCAATATCTAAAATTTTCATTTCTTTTAATGCATCGGCGATAATAATTTCGTTTTCGGGAGATTTTTTGGCTTTTATTTTAATAAATTCTTTTTCAATTAAAACCGTAAAAATAGAATCAGTTTGTCTTGTTTCTACTGATGCAAATTCAAGATTTTTAGGTTTTTCGTTCTGTTTATAAAAAAATGAAATCCCAATAAAAAGTACCAACGATGCAGCAATTGCAACTGGAATAAAATAATTCCGTTTAGATTTTTTTTGTTTTAGTTTATTCAAAAAATCATCTTTGTGATTTGGGTTTAATTCAAAAATATCCCAATTATTTTCGTGTTTTTTAAATAATTTCTCTAATGTATCATTTTCCTTTTTCATAGTTCCTCTAATTTTTTTTTTAAACTTTCTTTTGCTCTACTCAACGTTGTTCTGCAATTTGTTGCACTAATTTTTAGAATTTCGCTAATTTCTTCGTGATCAAAACCTTCAATATAAAACAATGTTAAAACCATTCTGTAGTTGTCATTCAAAGATTGAATACATGCTAAAACTTGATTTACTTTCAAATCAGTAAAAGTAGAATCGTCAACTAAATTTTCGTTTGAATCCTCTATTCGATATAAATTTTTCTCAAAATCTTCCATTTGAAATTGATTATTTTTTCTGTAAAAATCGATACTGTAATTCACTATGATTCGTTTTAACCAGGCTCCAAAAGCGACTTCTTGTTTGTAACTATCGATTTTTGTAAACGCTTTCAAAAAGCCTTCTTGCATCACATCTTGCGCAAAATGCTCGTCTTTCACAATTCGAAATGCTACGTTATACATCGCTTTACAATAGCGATTGTAGATTTCGAATTGCGCTTTCTGATTTTTGTCTTTGCAAAGTCTGATTAACTCTTCGATATTTTGATTGGTACTATTCAAAAAAAATGTTTTTGTTTATATAAAGGACTTTAGTTTTTTTTATTTGTTACAGTTTCCAGAAAATAAATATACATTTTTTTATTTGTCATAATTTAGTTACTTTTGTAAAAATAAAATTTATGAAAATTATAAAATCAATTTCAGTTCTATCGTTGTTATTGTTTATAGGATTTGCAACTTCTTGTACAACTAAAGATGAAGCATTAGATCCAGCATTACCAAGAAATCAAGTTGCTACGACAAACTCAACTACAAATCCAACACCAACACCAGTCTCAAATGGAACATTTACTGTTAGTGTTGATGGTCAGACTTTCACAGCAACAAATATCACAGCGGTTAGACAGGTAATAACTTTAGGAAGCATAAATGCTTCTCAAATGACAATAACTGGTATTTCTGTTGGCGCAATAACTTCTCAAATTACAATACAATTGGTAGAAAAACCTTCAAATCTTTATACACTAGGAATACTACCAACAGAAGGTATAGTGTACATGTCTGAGGATGTTACTACACAAAATCCTTTTTTCACAACAGCAAATCCTTCGTTAACATCTACAAATGTTGGACAAGTTAATGTAACATCAATTAATAATACAACTAGAAACATTTCAGGAACTTTTAGTGGAACAATCAAACAATATTCTTTAGGGACTAACAATTTGTTAGGAACAAAAGTTCTTACGAATGGAGTTTTCAATAATGTAAATTTTGTAGTTCAATAAATAAGAATATTATAATACTAAATTCCACCTTTTTGGTGGATTTTTTTTGCAAAATAAATAAACAGGCGTTAAAATTATACTAACAACCTTCTTTTCATAGTTTTTTATTAAAGATACTATTTCTAAATACTATCTTTGCAATTAATTTCAATTACAAAAAAAGACCGTTTTATATATATGTCAGATCACAAAATATTTTCATTAGATAATTTTTCCTTTCAAGAGGTTGATTCAGAAGCTGATTTAATTCCGCTTTTAACTCGCGAAGATGAAGAGGAAATGAACAACGAAAAATTGCCCGAAACCCTAGCAATTCTTCCGCTTCGAAATACCGTTTTATTTCCAGGAGTTGTAATTCCAATTTCTGCAGGAAGAGATAAATCCATAAAACTCATTAATGATGCTAATGATGCCGGAAAACTCATTGGAGTTGTGGCTCAAATTAGCGAAGAAGACGAAGATCCATCGTTTGATCAAATTCATAAAATTGGAACTGTTGCCAGAATTCTTCGGGTTATAAAAATGCCAGATGGAAACATAACTGTTATTCTACAAGGTACAAAACGATTTGCAATTAAAGATTCTATTCAAGAGAATCCATATTTTATTGCTAAAGTTTCTGAAGTTTCAGAGAAAAGACCAGGCAAAATCGATACAGAATTCAATGCCATTGTAGAATCTGTAAAAGAACTTGCAATTCAAATAATAAAAGAAAGTCCAAACATTCCAACCGAAGCAACTTTTGCAATAAAAAATATCGAAAGTCCACCGTTTTTAATCAATTTTGTTTCTTCGAACATGAATTTGGGCGTGAATGAAAAACAAGAACTTTTAGCAATGAATGTGCTGAAAGAACGTGCTTTAGAAACGTTGCGGTTCATGAATTTAGAATTACAAAAACTAGAACTCAAAAACGATATCCAATCAAAAGTTCGATTCGATTTAGATCAACAACAACGAGAATATTTTTTGCATCAGCAAATGAAAACAATTCAAGAAGAATTGGGTGGAGCATCTCAAGAAGAAGAAATCGAAGAAATGCGTGCCAAAGGAAAATTGAAATCTTGGGACGAAAAAACAGCAAAACATTTTGAAAAAGAAGTTTCTAAAATGCAACGCATGAATCCACAAGCACCAGATTTTGGAATTCAAAGAAATTATTTAGAATTGTTTTTAGAGTTACCATGGAATCACTATTCTAAAGATAATTTTGATTTAAAACGTGCTCAGAAAATATTAGATAGAGATCATTTTGGTCTTGAAGATGTGAAAAGACGAATGATTGAACATTTGGCAGTTCTCAAATTGAGAAATGACATGAAATCTCCAATTTTGTGTTTAACTGGCCCTCCTGGAGTGGGAAAAACGTCTATAGGAAAATCAATTGCAGAAGCACTTGGAAGAGAATATGTTCGAATTTCACTTGGTGGATTACGAGATGAAGCCGAAATTCGTGGTCATCGAAAAACATATATTGGTTCTATGCCTGGTAGAATTATTCAAAGTTTGAAAAAAGCAGGAACTGCAAATCCCGTTTTTGTTTTAGACGAAATTGATAAACTTTCAAACAGCAATCACGGTGATCCATCATCGGCTTTATTAGAGGTTTTGGATCCAGAACAAAACAAAGAATTCTATGATAACTTTTTAGAAATGGGTTTTGATTTATCGAAAGTTATGTTTATTGCAACTTCAAACAACATGGCAACTATTCAACCTGCATTAAAAGACAGAATGGAAGTTATTACTATGTCTGGATATACAATAGAAGAAAAAGTAGAAATTGCCAAACAACATTTGATCCCAAAACAAATAAAAGAACACGGATTAACTCCAAAAGATATCGTGATAGGGAAGAAGCAACTCGAAAAAATTGTCGAAGGTTACACACGCGAATCTGGTGTTCGTGGATTAGAAACTAAAATTGCACAAATGGTTCGAAATGCAGCAAAATCTGTTGCAATGGAGGAAGAATACAATATAAAAGTAGAAGAAAAAGACATACTTTCTGTTCTTGGAGCAGCACGTTTGGAGCGAGATAAATCAGAGAATAATGATGTTGCAGGAATTGTTACTGGCTTGGCTTGGACAAGTGTTGGGGGCGATATTTTGTTTATAGAATCGCTTATTTCAACAGGAAAAGGAGCAATGACAATTACAGGAAATCTGGGAACTGTCATGAAAGAATCTGCTACAATTGCCTTGGAATATATCAAAGCCAATGCAGAATTACTGGGAATAAATCCAGAGATTCTTCCAAAATATAATATTCATTTGCACGTTCCAGAAGGAGCAACTCCAAAAGATGGACCAAGTGCAGGAATCGCAATGTTAACTTCATTAGTATCCCTTTTTACACAAAAACGAATCAAGAAAAGTATTGCCATGACAGGAGAAATTACGCTTCGAGGCAAAGTTTTACCTGTTGGAGGAATCAAAGAAAAAGTTTTGGCAGCAAAAAGAGCAAACATCAAAGAAATTATTTTGTGTCATGAAAACAAACGTGATGTTGACGAAATAAAACCAGAATATCTCAATGGAGTTTCGTTTCATTATGTAAAAGAAATGCAAGAAGTTTTGGCTTATGCCATTACTAGTCAAGATGTTAAAAACGCTAAAAAATTATAGTTTTTAAATTTTTAAAAAATCAATTTTCGAAGAATGAATTTTTCGGAAATTGATTTTTGTTTTTTATAAAAATATTCTTGATTCATTTTATAATTTTATATTTACAATCTCGTTATAAAGATTGATTCCCTATACTAGAATGCAAAAAAATATCCTTTTGTTTATATTCTTTTCTGCTTTTTCCATTTCCTTTGGTCAAGTTGGAGGACAATCTGTGTATCAATTTTTGAATTTAGTAACTTCTCCAAGACAAGCCGCTTTGGGCGGAAAAGTAATTTCTATTTATGACGAAGATGTCAATCAAGCCCAATTTAATCCTGCAAATATAAACGAAGAAATGGACAATCGCTTTTCTGTTAATTATGGGAATTATTTCAATGAGGTTACTTATGGAACTGCTGCTTATGCATATACTTTCGATAGACGTACACAAACTTTTTTCGCAGGAGCCAATTTTGTGAATTATGGTAAATTTGATGGATACAACGAATTTGCTCAGCCAACAGGAACTTTTTCTGGTAACGAAGCAGCATTATCTGTAGGTTATTCCTATAATATTCCTTTCACAAATATGCATGTTGGAGCAACAGGTAAACTAATTTCGTCGAGTTTAGAAACCTATCGTTCTTTTGGTGGTGCTGTTGATTTAGGTTTTTTGTATGTTGATGATAAAAACGACGTCAATTGGGCGTTTGTAATTCGTAATTTTGGAACACAATTCTCGACCTATTCTGGAAAAAGAGAAAAACTCCCAACAGAAATAATGATTGGGATTTCGCAAGAAGTAAAAAATATTCCGGTTCGTTGGCATGTAACACTAGAAAATTTGCAACAGTGGAAAATTGCCTTTGCAAATCCAAATCGAGCCACAAATACCATCGAAGGAGATTCAGAACCAGAAAAAGTATCCATATTAAATAATGTAATGAGACATGTTATTGTTGGAGTTGAAATTTTCCCAAAAAAAGTTGTAAATTTACGTTTAGGTTATAATTTTCGTCGTGGCGAAGAATTGAGCGTAATTGATCAGCGAAATTTCTCAGGAATTTCAGTAGGTTTTGGATTGAGAGTCAATAACATAAAATTCAATTATTCGTATTCTCGATACACTTTGGCGGCCAACACAAGTTTGTTTGGACTCAATATTGATTTGAATAGTGATTAGATTTAGTATCTTTACAGAATGAAAAAAATTACCATTGCCATTGATGGATTTTCTGCTACTGGCAAAAGTACTTTAGCGAAATTATTGTCCAAACATTTGGGCTATGTTTTCATAGATACTGGGGCAATGTATCGAGCAGTAACTTTGTTTGCAATGCAAAACAATTGTATTTCAAGCGAATTTTTAGATAAGCAAAAACTAATTGATTTGTTGCCGACAATCAAATTAAATTTTAAATGGAATATTGATTTAGGTTTTGCCGAAATGTTTTTGAACGATAAAAACATCGAAAAAGAAATCAGAACTATTGAGGTTTCTCGAAATGTATCTAAAATTGCCGAAATATCCCACGTTCGAGCTAAACTCGTTGAACAACAACAAGAAATGGGAAAAAACAAAGGAATCGTAATGGATGGTCGTGATATTGGTACCGTTGTTTTTCCAGATGCTGAACTCAAAATTTTTATGAATGCAAGCCCAGAAATTCGGGCTCAACGACGTTTTGATGAACTTTTGAAAGAAGGTCAAAACGTTTCTTTTGATGAGGTGCTAAAAAACGTTCAAGAAAGAGATTATATAGATACCCATCGAGCAGATTCTCCACTTGTGAAAGCAAATGATGCCATTGAAATCGACAATTCAAATGTTACAAAAGAAGAACAATTTACTAAAGTTCTGAAATTGGTAAATGAATATACGAAAACATTATAATTTTTTGGTATTCTCAATTTTAATGTTAGTTTTACAATTCATAAAAATGTGAATTATTTTAATTAAATTAAAAATGAATATTAAGAATAAATTAGTGGTTACCAATTTTCTTCAATTGTTTGTTTGGGGCGCTTGGTTAACTACTCTTGCCAGTTATGGATTTGGTTTCAAGCAATGGAGTGGTCAAGAATTTGGAATTGTTTTTTCAACTTTAGGAATTGCATCTATAATAATGCCACCAATTTCAGGAATCATTGCAGACAAATACATGAATCTTGAAAAATTATATGGGTTGCAGCATATTTTGTATGGAGTCGTATTACTTTTTATTCCATTAATCGACAATGCATCTGTTTTCTTTTGGGTTATGCTTTTGGCAATGTTATTTTACATGCCCACACTTTCATTATCTAATTCATTATCTTATACTTTACTAAAAAATAATAATTACGATGTTGTAAAAGTTTATCCGCCAATTCGGGTTTTTGGAACCATTGGTTTCATTGTTGCCATGTGGGTTACAAATTTAATTAGTGATCCAACTTCACCATCGTCTTTAGGTTTGAGTATTGGAAACGGAATTGCATCAATTTCTGGTCAAGCAATTAATTGTAATCAGTTCTACGTAGGAGCATTTTTTGCAATTTTATTAGGTTTGTATTCACTAACATTACCAAAATGCCCACCAAAAAAAGAAATTGATTCGACTAATTTAACTCTTACTCAAAAACTTGGTTTTGATAGTTTCAAATTGTTCAAAGATGCAAAAATGGCAACTTTCTTTTTGTTTAGTATTTTTCTTGGTGCAGCCTTGCAATTGACAAATATGTACGGAGAAACTTTCATAAAAGATTTTGCTTTGATTCCAAAATTTGCAGACACTTTTGCAGTAAAATCTGCTAACATAGTTTTATCTATATCTCAAATCTCTGAAACAATTTTTATACTTGCAATTCCATTCTTTTTGAAACGTTATGGAATTAAAAAAGTAATGCTCTTTAGTCTAATTGCTTGGGTTTTAAGATTCGGATTTTTTGCTTTTGGAGATCCTATTGATAGTTTGTGGATGATAATTATGTCAAATGTTGTTTATGGATTTGCTTTTGATTTCTTTAATATTTCGGGTTCACTTTTTGTAGAAACTACAACCGATCCTAAAATTCGTTCGAGTGCACAAGGGTTATTTATGATGATGACTAACGGATTTGGTGCTGTTTTGGGCAGTATTTCTAGTGGTTTTTTAATTGATAAATATTTTACTACACCAGATGGAAAAGATTGGCACAACATTTGGCTCACTTTCGCCTGTTATGCTTTAGTAATAACGGTTGCTTTTGCAATTTTTTTCAAACATAAACACGATCCAAAAGCATTAGAAAATATGTCACATTAATTTTTTTGAATCTTGTAAATTTCTTAAAAACTAAACAACAAATCAAAATATATATCACTAAAAATAAAACAAGAAAATGATTTCGATATTAATTGAAAATTGTTATTTTTGTACCACTCATTAAAAAGTCAAAATATCAACTATGGACATTCACGAATATCAAGGAAAAGAAATATTAGCCAGTTATGGTGTAAAAGTGCAACGTGGTTACGTAGCAAATAATCCACAAGAAGCAGTTGCTGCAGCAAAACAATTAACTGCAGAAACTGGAACAGGATGGCACGTTATCAAAGCACAAGTTCATGCAGGTGGTCGTGGAAAAGGTGGAGGAGTAAAGTTAGCCAAAAATCTGCAACAAGTAGAAGAACTTGCTGAGCAAATCATTGGTATGCAATTAATTACACCTCAAACACCTCCAGAAGGTAAAAAAGTTCATAAAGTTCTAATTGCAGAAGATGTATATTATCCTGGTGAATCAGAAATTTCTGAATTCTATATGTCCGTTTTATTAAATAGAGCTCGTGCTCGTAATATGATTGTTTATTCTACCGAAGGTGGAATGGATATCGAAGAAGTTGCAGAACATACACCACATTTAATTTTCACAGAAGAAATAGATCCAAACATTGGATTACAAGCTTTTCAGTCTCGTAGAATTGCTTTTAATTTAGGTCTTACGGGTAATGCTTTCAAAGAAATGGTTTCTTTTATTGGTTTATTATACAACGCTTTCGTTGGTTCTGATGCCTCAATGTTCGAAATAAATCCTGTCTTGAAAACTTCTGATAACAAAATTATTGCAGTTGATGCAAAAGTAAATTTAGATGATAATTCTTTGTTTCGTCATCCAAAACTTGCAGAATATAGAGACATTCGTGAAGAGCGTGAAATAGAAGTTGAAGCAAAAGCTGCAGGACTAAACTACGTTGATCTTGATGGAACTGTTGGATGCATGGTAAATGGTGCAGGATTAGCAATGGCTACAATGGATTTAATAAAGTATGCAGGTTTTGAACCAGCAAACTTCCTTGACGTTGGTGGAACAGCAGATGCAAAACGTGTGGAATTAGCTTTTAGAATTATTTTGAAAGACCCAAACGTAAAAGCGATTTTAATTAATATTTTTGGAGGAATTGTACGTTGCGACCGAGTTGCTCAAGGAGTTGTTGACGCATACAAGAATATGGGAGATGCAATCAAAGTACCAATAATCGTTCGTTTGCAAGGAACAAATGCTGAAATAGCAAAAGAATTGATTGACAATTCTGGAATGCCTATACTTTCTGCAGTGGAGTTTCAAGAAGCCGCAGATCAAGTTCAAGCAGCACTTTCTTAAATAAAAAATTTCTATAATATTAAAATCCTGAATGAAAGTTCAGGATTTTTTTATAATGTAAAATCAACTGTTAGCAGAAAATATCTATTTATTAAATTACTTTGATACACAGAAAAATAATAATCAGTGTTTTGAACTTGAAAGAAGACTTTGTTATTCAATAAATTTTTACCAGTTAATGTAAAATCTAACCATTTTTGTTTTGGTTTATATTTGATTTCTAAATCTAAAAATTTGAATTCGGTAGTGTTTTTTAAATTTGGTTTGAAATAGTCATACGAAAATGTAAATAACAAATTTTTATTTGGTCGAATTAGAATTTTTGTACTATTATTCAAAGATTCATTGACGTTTATATTATTTTCTGTTTTGAAATTAATTCGATTGTAATTGAATTTATTTTCAAAATTTATTGGTAGTTTGAGAGTTGTTTTCAAGAATAAATAGGCATTATAATTGTTTGAGGTATTATTTCTTAAATTACCGTTTACGCTATTTACATAGTTACTAATTCCATAATTTGAGGTGTGTTTTATCGTTGTTTTGAGAAACTTGAAATATTTTTCAATCAAGAATTTTGCCGAATAATTACTAATATCAGTTGGAGATTGGAAAAAATTAATGCTACTGTAATTATCTTGAATTTCAAATAAGGATAAATAGGTATTATTTTTTAAATTATAGTTCAATGAAAAATTAGTTAATATTGAACTATATAAATCATTAAACTTATATTTTAAAGTATAACTTTGATTTTTGAGTAAATTTAAACTTAGTGTATTTTTCTGAATTAAACGGTTATCTTGAATGATTGAATTTGAATATAAATTTTCAATATTTGGAGTTGTTTCTTCATAATTACCAGATAAATTAATAGATGAGTTTATATCGATTAAATAAGAAACTGTCAAGTTTGGTAAGAAAAGTAAAGATTTTTTTAATACATTAAAATCAGTATTATAATCTCTATAATTTTGATTGATAGTGTTGATTATTAAACTTGGTTCAAACTTGAATTTGTTTTTGAAATAGGTTAAACCAATATCAGCATATAAAGTATTTTTGTTGTATTTGAATTTATTCTGAAAATTAGGAATTGAATTATTGTTTTGTGACCATTCAGAGTTTTGCTTATTATTTTCTAGATTTAAACCAACCGAAAAAATAAATTTAAAAGATTTTTTTCCTCCTAACAGTACTAATTTATTAGAAAAATTTTGTTTTTGAAACTCGCTTTTTTGTAAATTACCTGCAAATGAAAAAAACGTTTGATTGAAACTCAAAGTTTGTGGGATTTCATTTATTGCAAATGTAGACACAAACTGCAAAGCCTTGTTATTACTAATTCTGTAGGTATATTGTAATTTGTTTTTCCAAAATAAACTCTTAGATTCTAAATTCGTGTTGATTTCATTTGATTGATTTTGAAGAATAATGCTACTTGTATTGATAATTTCTTTTTCAAACTTTGTATCTATCTCTAGTAATGATTTTTTACTTGTATTATAGGTCAATTTCAAATCAATTGTTTTGTTATCAGGAGTTTTAATGGTCTCTATATTGTCATTATAATTCACGTTTTGTAAATTGAAAATAGTATTGTTAGATTCAATGAGAGACAATTTATCCTTTATAAAATATACACCGCCTTTCAAAGATAAATTTTTATTAAATCTATAAATTATATTATAATTCAAGTTTAATTGATTGTTAACGTTGGCTCGTTTGTTATCTAAATTGCTCGAGTAGTTTTTTTCTGAAATGGCTTTTTTAGTGTAAAATTCTTCGTTCATTTCTTTATCGAGGCTTGAACTATTTGAAAAATAGTCAAAAATAGTATTGTTTATTCCAACGTTATTATAGCCAAATTCTCCAAATGATTTATATTTTTTTGAAATTCCCAGTAAATTTATACTAGTATCTGTGATGAATTTATCAGAAGCAATTGGCAAAGCAAAATTTCCGTTTCCCGAAACGTCAACTTTCCCTTTCTTTAATTTGAGATTTATAGAAACATTATCACTGTTTACAATCCCTTTAAGTAATGGATTTTCGACATAGTTTTGAATGGCTTGAACTTGCTCCACCATGTCCACCGAAATATTTTTTGTTCCAATAGCATAATTATAACCAAAAAGATTATCGCCTTCGAGTTGAACAGATTCAACAGTTTTCCCTTTGTATTTGATTGTTCCATTATCTGCAACTTCCATTCCTGGGAGTTTTTTGATTAGGTCTTCGACTTTTCGTTCCGTTCCGTCTCTGTATGCAGATGGATTAAATTTTATGGTATCTTCTTTGACAACAAATTTCTTTTTCTCGGAATTTATAACAACTTCTTTGAGTTGAGTAGATTCTTTTTTTAATGTAAAATCAAAAGTATAGGTTTTGTTTTTATCTGGATTTACTATACTATCAAAAGTACTTTCATAACCAAAAGCGGTGATTTCAAATACAATTTTGGAATAATCTTTTTTTAATTTTGTTATAAATTCGCCTTTGGAGTTGGCTCTAAAAAACTCTGAAACTTCGTTTTTATTTTCTGAGTCTTTAAATAGTATGTTTGCTGAAACAGGGTCTGAAACTGCATTTTTTATTTTACCAGTAATTGTTTGAGAAAAAGTATTTAAAGAAATAAATGAAAATACAAAAAAAGCAAATCTTTTAATCGTGAACTTCATCTAACTTTTTTTCTAAATTTTCAGGAACATCAATCATGTATACTGCAAATGCACCTTTTCCAAAATGAAATGTTACATTTTTTTCTGCACCAGCAGCATAAAATTTATTTTTTCTATAAACCATAGCATCAATCATTTTGTCACAATATTCTCTGTACGGCAATAAATTTTTGTGTTGAGTAACATAGTTTTTGCAAAACTCAAATTCTTTTTTTTCTTCAATAGAGGTAATACTATTTAAAAATATTTTCAACTTAACGTCTTCATCATCTTTTACTTCAACAATAAGTCCAGGCAAACCATTAAGTTTTAGTGGCCCCATACTCATGGGTATTTTTGTTGTGTACCAAACTGTATATCCTCTTCCGTTTATTTTTGTTTTAGCTTGTTGACAATTGTATGCACCAATTTTTTTGGTCTTTTTAGTCATATTCCAAACTATTTTTTTTGTCGTTGAATCGCAATAAACGAATTCTTGTCCAAACACAATGATTCTTGAAAATGTTTTATCTAAATTACTGTAACTAAAATTGGAAAGTGAATCAGTATGTACTAATTTCGGACCATTGTTTGTATGTGTAACACCATTTTTTCGAATATCATATATTCTAAAAACAGATTCGTCACCGTTTGTTAAAAGTACTGACTTTATGGTATCACTATCGTTCCCAATATCTATATAATTGTAGTTTGCTTTAATCCAATTTTGAGAAAAACAAAAATTAGAGAATAAAATAAAAAAATAGATTGTTTTTTTCACAAGTATATTATTTTGTTTTTGGGATACTATCTGTTTTCTTCTTTTTTGTACCATTTTCGATTGCCATTGCCAAAGCTTGTTTTGCGTCTGCAATTGTTGGTCCGCAACCATCGTATTCACCTTTGTGCACACAAATCGTTTTATTTTTTACCTTTTTTGACTTTCCTAATTGTTTTTCTTTTCTTGTCTTTTGATTATCTGTTTTAACAACATCTTGACAATATGCAAAAGATAGTGACATTAGCATCAAAGCGGTGTATATATGTTTCATCTTAAATATTTTTGTTTTAGAATTTAATTTTTTAATTACTGTACAATTTTAACGTCTAAATAAAATTTAGACGTTAAAATATTTTTTAATTATCTTCCACCTGCTTGAACAGCCAAATCATATGCATCCTGCGCATCTCTTAACGTTGGTCCACATCCACAAGTTCCTTGACTACAATAACAAACATCTTTTTTGTCATCAGTTTCAGAATTGTTTTTCTCAGTTTTTGCAACTACAACAGTTGTTGTTACTGGCAAAACTACTTCAACACTTTTAACAACCACTTCGCTGTTTGCAAAAGAAAAAGATGCTGTCAATAGCATCAATCCAATAAATAAATTTTTCATTTTAAAAAAATTACGATTTCTTACTTTCAAATTTTAGAGTCGCTGTTTCAGAGTTCATTCCGACTTTGTTAAATCAATTTTTTAGATAATCAATGTATACCCTTGCAATTGCATACCATTTGATTAACAGAAAAATAAATAAAACATTTCAGAATATCCATTTTGCCAAAATCAAATATAATGCATTAGATTTGATTAACAAGTAAATCATTCCGAAAAAACAAATCTAAATGATTATTACAAACTATTGTAGTCAGATATGTTACTTTTTTACTACTTTTACTTCCAATTTTAGAACCAAAACGCATGAATTTATCAGACAAAATAAAACGAATTCGCACCATAAAAGGGCTTTCGCAAGAAGAAATGTCACAAAAATTGAATATTTCGCAAAAAGCCTACTCTAATTTAGAGAATAGTAAAACTAAAATCGATGACGAACGTCTCAATCAAATTGCAACCGCTTTTGAAATGGAAGCGCAAGACATTCGTCTTTTTGATGAAAAACAAGTTTTTAATAATTGTAATCAATCTGGAAATTTCAATACACTGAATAATAATGAGTCTTTTGATAACGAGCGCAAAATTTACAATCAAACCATTGCTTTTTTAGAAAAAGACAAAGAACAACTCAAAAAAGAAAACGAAAGATTACTTAGTTTAGTAGAAAAATTGAGTTTGAGGTAATTTTTTTATTTGTTCCAAATTTTCCAAGCCTTTTCAGCTTGATGAATCAACATTTCCATTCCGTTTTTTGTGATTGCACCAAAACTCTTTGCTTTTTTCAAGAACAAAGTCTCCTCAGGATTATAGATCAAATCGAAAGCAATATGATTGCTGGTAAAAAACTCATAGGGAATGTCTGGGGATTCTTCGATTTTTGGAGAAGTTCCTAACGGTGTGCAATTAATTATTATTTGATAATTATCAAAAGTGGTAAGATTTATTCGTTTGTAATCGATATTGTTTTCTTTCTTTTCTCGAGAAACATAAGTAAATAAAATATTTAGTTCCTCTAACGCAAAGGCAACGGCTTTGGCTGCACCTCCTGTTCCCAAAATCAAGGCTCGTTTGTGATGAGGTTGCAACAACGGTTTCAATGTTTTTTTGAAGCCATAGCTATCGGAATTATAACCTTTTAGTTTGCCTTTTTTTGTAAACCGAATCACATTTACAGCGCCAATTTGTGTGGCTTTTTTGGAAAGTGTATTCAAATATGGAATGACAGTTTCTTTATAAGGAATAGTCACATTCAAACCTTTTAAATCTAGATTTGATGCAATTATTTCTGGGAATTTCTCAACTTTTGAAATATCAAAATTTTGATATTCACAATCTTCAAAAACAGCATCTTTAGAAAATTTTTCTGTAAAATATGTTTTCGAAAAGGAGTAGTCAATGTTTTTTCCGACTAAGCCGTATTTTTTATTTTGTTGCATTCATACTATAACTTAAAGTATATAAACATCTTACTTTTTTACCATTTTGTTCAGCAGATAACCATTTTGGCATTATTTTGATAACTCTTAACATTTCTTCTTTTGTTCCAAAACCTAAATCTCTTAAAACTTTCAAATCACTTAAATTTCCATCTTTTTCAACAACAAATTGAATTATTATATTTCCATTTAAACTATTTGACTTCATTTCAGTCGATATAACGAAATTTGAATTTAGATAAAAAAGCATTTTACTATTTCCTCCAAGAAATTCTGGATTAACTTCGACTCCTCCTGAACTATAAATATATAAATCATCTTCCGTTTGTGATACAGTATTTACATCAATAAATTCTTTTGATGGGGTTTCTTTATTAGGTTCTGAAAATTGTTGGATAACTTCTTTTAATTCAACTTTTTTTACTTTCTTTTTCTTTTTAGTTTGCCCAAAAGAAATAACTCCAACAAGCAAAATTGCAATTAAAATTATTTTTTTCATTTTTTATATTTTTCTATCTCCTTTTGAATTTCTTTTCGTTCCCAAATCACAGGAAAAAGTTCTTTGAGAATCGAATGGTTTTTGAAATTTAATCGTAATCCGTTGCACAAATGGAACTTTCCTTTGATTTCTTTTTGCAACATATAATACAAACCTGCTAATCGATATTCGATTTCGTAGTTTTCTGGAAAAAATTCTGTTGACATCAACAACGTTTGAATTGCCATTTCGATTTCGCCTTGAAATTGCAAAATATCAACCCAAAACAACCATGTGTCTAGTTGTTGATCTCCAAATTGAACTGCTTTTCGATAGCCAAATTCGGCTTCGTCAAAAAGTAATAATTCTTTATTTATAGTTGCAAAACGTTTCCAATAGTTTCTATTTTGGTCATCAATATTCAAGGCTTTATTTACAAAATGCAATGCTTTGATATAATTTTTTTGACGAATATAAAAATCTGTAATTGCAATCCAACCTTTGTCTAAAAGTGGATCTTCATGAACTGTTTTGTTAAAAAATTTCAGGGCTAATGCTTTATTACCCAAACGTTCATGGCATTTTCCAATACGCAACATCGCATATGAAGTTGCATCGTCTAATGCGATAGTTTTTTCGTAACATTCTATAGCTTGTTCATATTTTTTTACACGCTCAAATGCTTTTCCCATTTCCATGAAAGCACCAACAAATTCATCATCAATATAGGTTGCGAATTCAAAAGCACGAATGGATTCTTCATAATTTTTGAGTCCATATTGTAAACGTCCAATTTGATGCCAAGCAATTTCTGAGTATGGATTTTTGTCGGTGTAAATAGTTAGATAGTCAATTGCCTCTTGGTTTTGATCTAAAAACTCGAAACAGTAAACGACATTGTAAATTGCAGTTTGCTCTTCGTGATCTTGTTCTAAACAAAGAATGAAGTTTTCTTTTGCGAGTTCAAAATTATCCATAAAAAGATATTCCATACCAATGAGATTGTACACATCGGCAAGGTCATCTGTATAGATTAGGGCAATTTTGAGTAATTCAACTGCTTTTTCGTGATTGTCTCTTTTAGAAAAAATATTAGCCCGTTGAATGTATATTTCTTCGTTATTAGGCTCAATTGCATACAACTCGTTTAGCATTTTCTCGGCAATTTCTAGTTTGTCTTCATAGACATACATTTCGATTTGCACGAGTTTTAATCCAGTAGATTTTGGATGCTGGTCGAGTGCTAATTTGAGTGCTTTTTTAGCAAGATTCACCTTTCCCATATCGAGATAATGAAGAATAATATCCTCGAACTCTTCGGAATCGAAAAAAAGAACTTTGTTGGTTTTCAACATAGATTCAAATTTCGAAAGGGATAAATTGTATTCCTCTTCTTCTTCGCTTAATTGCATATTTTTATGATTGTAAATCAGATATAAAGGTAAATGTTTTCTTTTTAAAGAAAATGTTAATTAAAAATGTTTTGAACAATTTAATTAACAGCATTAATTAAAGATTTTGACTATTATTTGCTTTAGCCGTGATGGAAGTGAAAATCCTTTTTTGATAAAAACTATTTTTTCTTGAAAAAAAACAACGACCAGCGGAAGTTCGTTTTTTGACTTAGAAAAAAAGATTTTAGAGAAAAAGATGAAACGTACAGAGCGATTGGCTTCAAAAATTAATTATCTTTAAAAATTTACTTTTGCGAACGTGGCTTTGCAAAATATTTTTTACATCGCGGTTGTTTTGCATTGGGATTATGATGTTTCGTAAGACATCGGGATTGGTTATTTGGTAATTCAAATCATAAAATGCAAAGCCTTTATAAATGCCGTTTTCGACCAAAATGGCGCTTTTTTCGGATATTTTACGACCTTTGTCAATAATGATCATGTTTTGGTTTTCGAATGAATTTTTATTGATAAATTCTTGAACTCGGGCGTTATATTCGTCGGTCGAAATTGCGCCAATACAAGCACCATCGCATTCTTTTAACGCATATTGAAAGCATTCTTTTTTGGTGTTGTAAAGGCTTGTTAGTTTTTGGCACAATTTGTAATGTGCTGTGATTCTGAACAATGCACTTCGGGCTTCGTTGAGTGATGTAAATGTGGTTATTTCTTTTTTGCGACCGTCGGTTTTTTGGATTTTTAGATTCGAATAGCCATTTTTATCTGCTTCTACATACAATGCCAGATTGAACAAACTCTTGCGTTGCGCTCGGTTATAAATGGGTTTATTGGTTTTTATTTCTTCGGATTCTTTGAGCAATGCAATCAATTCTGAACCTGTTTCTTCATAGGTTACAGTAAATGCTTCGGCTTGAATTTTGAGCGATTTTTTGTCGGTTCCGGTAAAATGTTGGTTGATGCGTTTGCGAATATTTTTGCTTTTACCAATGTAAATCAATTTTCCGTTTAGGTTGTAAATGTAATAAACGCCAACTTTCGAAGGCATACTTTCCATAATGTCACGCAGTTTTGGTGCAATTCCTTTTTCGACTTCTGATTTTACGAGTTCGGTTAGAATTGTTTTTTCTACATCTTTATCGAGCAGCATTTTGAATAATTTTACGGTCGCCAATGCGTCTCCAGTTGCCCTGTGTCTATCTGCCATTGGTATTCCAAGTGCTCGAACTAATTTGCCTAAACTGTGCGATGGTTGTTCTGGCATTAATCGTTGAGATAACTCAACTGTACAAAGATTTTTGCAATTAAAATCGTAACCCAATCGGCGGAATTCAGTGCGCAAAACCCGATAATCAAAACTTACATTGTGCGCCACAAATATGCAATCGTTGGTTATTTCGACAATTCTTTTTGCAATTTCGTGAAATTTTGGTGCACCTTTCAGCATTTCGTTGTTGATTCCTGTAAGTTTTACAACAAATGGTTGAATGGGTTTTTCGGGATTGACCAAACTAATGAATTGGTCTACAATTTCGTGTCCGTCGAATTTGTAAATGGCGATTTCGGTGATTCCTTCTTCGTTGAATTGTCCTCCGGTAGTTTCTATGTCGAGTATGCAGTAAATAGTTTTTTGTTTAAAAGGGTTAAGTTTTCAAAAATTAACTTCAAAAGTCAGTTTCAAAAGTCAAATTCAAAAATCAATTTCAAAAGTCAAAATTGTAATAATAAATATTTTTCTAATTGATATTTGATTTTTGAATTTTGAGAATCACTGTTTGTTTATAATCATTTTTGAGGAAATTGCTATTAATTCTTCTACTTCGTTTAAAAGCGAGTTCCTTATTTCTTCATTTCCTTCTTTTATGTAATTCAATATTTTTAATGAGTTTCTGGATTCCTTAAGTTCTTTTACAACTAATGATAATTTAAAAACGTTGTCTTTACTTGTGATTGTTCCTTGTGCTTCTCCATAGTTTAAAGAAGAACTTCCAGAAGAACGAATTAATTGATTTTTATAATATTCATTTTCAAATGATTTATTTAAATTTCTGGTAAATAAAATACATTCTCCAGCAAAACGAACTAGTCGATCCTCAAAATTGAATATTTTTTCATCAAAAACATTTATTTCTCCCATTATTTTTTAATTGATTTTTGAAATTGAATTTTGAATTTTGAAATTGAATTTTGAAATTGTTTAACGAGTGCCAAAGATACTACTTCCAATTCGAACCATTGTACTTCCACATTCAATTGCGAGTTGATAATCCCCAGACATTCCCATTGAAAGAGTATTCAGGTGGCAGTTTTCAGTTTTCAGTTT
>JANPDC010000156.1:0-96881 GCA_031431275.1 Bacteroidota bacterium | reverse complement strand
ATCGGCTTTTTCTTTAGCGATTCTGTCTGATTCAACTTTTACCGCTTTATCTGATTCTGCTTTTAATCTTAATGCTTCGGCTTTATCTTTTGCTGCTGCATCTGAAATCAATTTGGCTGCATCAGCTTTTTCTTTCGCAATTCTGTCTGATTCAACTTTTGCCGCTTTATCTGATTCTGCTTTTAATCTTAATGCTTCGGCTTTATCTTTTGCTGCTGCATCTGAAATCAATTTGGCTGCATCAGCTTTTTCTTTAGCGATTCTGTCTGATTCAACTTTTGCCGCTTTATCTGATTCTGCTTTTAATCTCAATGTTTCGGCTTTATCTTTTGCTGCTGCATCTGAAATCAATTTGGCTGCATCAGCTTTTTCTTTCGCAATTCTGTCAGCTTCGGCTTTTACCGCTTTATCTGATTCTGCTTTTAATCTTAATGCTTCGGCTTTATCTTTTGCTGCTGCATCTGAAATCAATTTGGCTGCATCGGCTTTTTCTTTCGCAATTCTTGCTGCATCTGCGTTGGCCGCATTAGCATTTTTTCTGTTTTCATTTGCAATTCTAAGCTTTTCAGCGGCATCTGCTTTTGTTTTATCTGCAGCATCCTTTATTCTTTGCAAACGTTCTTCTTCAGCATTTTGCTTCGCTTCTTTAGCTAGTCTAAGTTTTTCAGCAGCTTCTACTTTAGCATTGCTTAATTTTTCATTTTTATTTTTTTCAATGGCTGCTAATCTTGCTTTTTCTGCATCGTCTTTAATTTTTTGAACACGAATTGCCTCATTTCTAGCATTATTTGCAGCATCATTTTTTATTTTGTTTTGCGCATCTAATTTTGCTTTTTCAATTGCCTCTTTTTCTCTCTGAATCCTTTCTGCTTCTAACCTTGCCTTTTCTGAGGGTGTTGATACGTTACTTGTGTTGCTTTTCGCAGCAAGAGCTCTTGCTCTTGCGTCAGAAATTGCTTTTGCATCTGCTAATTTTTTAGCATCTGCTGCGGCTTGTTCGTTTGCAATTGCCTTTGCTTTATTTGCTGCTCTGAGTTCTGCTAATTGTTTTGCTTTTAATATTTTTTCTGCTTCTGCATCAGCAAGCAATTGTTTGTTTTTGGCAATATTTTCTTGCTTCTTTTGTTCCGCAAGTTGGCTGCTTCTTTCTAATTCAAGTTCTGCAGCAGATTTTTCTCTAACAACTGGATCTTTTGCTGGTTCTTTTACTTCTTTTGTTGGTGTGTATGTTACTCCTCCAGAATTTGTTCCTCCAGAATTATAATATTCTGTTTTGTCAAATACATAGGCAAGATATATTTCATGAGAAATTCCTAATCCAGATAAATCTCCAAGTGTTTTTTCAAAATTGTAACCAACAGATATATTTTTTGTTATGTTTGCTCCTAGACCCGCAGAAACTCCATTCAAATTGTTATAACCCGCTTGAACCCAACCCAAAGTTGGTGCTTCGAAACTTAAAAGCCCTGAAAGTATTGTTCTTTCCGTCTTTTTTTCAATCCTAACTAAACCAGAAAATTTACTTTCGTCTAAAAATCCATTACTACTCAAAAAACCAGTATACATTATATGTCCTTCAATACTTTTCTCAGAATTTGGATTTATATTTTGTGAGTTTTTAAAATTGTATAAAACAACATTTTTATATGAAAGTCCCAAATCAAACAGACCTATTCCGTAGTTTAAAGCAGGGCTTAATGAAATTAAAGTATTTGAAACTAAATTTTCTATTTTTGGATCTAACGATTTTGTAATAATTTTTGATTTGTTTGGACCACTTTGATAAATCCCTAAATTTAGACCAAACGTTAGATTTGAATCATTTGTAAAAGTAACATTGTGTGCGTAATTTAAAATTCCACCTGTTGTTGAAAGAATTCCATAATTTTGTTGAAATGCACCTACTGCAAAAGAGTTTTGTTCACTGAATTTACCTGAATAGGTTAAAAAATAGGTTAGTGGAGCATTGTCTACTCCAACCCATTGTATTTTGTTATACAAACTAATTATAGATTGTTCCTCTTTTACAAAACTAAAAGTTGGATTTATAGTATATTTATTGAATTTCAGTGAATTTTGAGTAGGTAAACTAAACGAAACAACACCGCTTTCTTGCGAAAACAGTGATTGAATTGAAACTAGTAAAAACATAGCACCTATTATGAAACCTTTTCTCATTTTACTTGATTAGTGTGATAGAACCTTTTCTTTCGTCTTGTCCTTGTTTTGAAATTATATAATAATAAACAGGATTTATTGCGCCGAAATCAATTGTTTGAACTGGCCAATTGTTGGTGTATGAATTGGTTTTAAGTACTGTTTCTCCTTGAGAGGAAACAATTGTTATGTCTGTATTTGTATTTGGACCGTAATCTGTTGGCTCTAATTGCCAATAATCGTTTACTCCATCGTTGTTTGGACTTACTAAATTTGGTATTGCCCCTAGACTATTTGGTGGTGGTGGCGGAACTACCACTAAAGTCAAAGGATTTGTAAACCCTTCGCATGTGGAATTTATAACCAAACACTTGTAAGTTCCTGCTGCTCCAGTGGTATATATCGCACTGGTTGCACTTGCTATAACAACTCCATCCTTATACCATTTATAGGTTTCTCCAACTGATAATGGTGTAACTTTTAAATCTGTGAGTTGACCCGTAGTTAGCGTTGTACCTTGTGTTGAAAAAATAGTTGCAAAGGATCCTCCTGGAAAAATTACATTTATCTGTATTTGAGGATTAGGACAATTACCATAATCTATTTCAGCATAATAAATACCTCCTTGAGGTAGTGTTGTGGTACCGTCAATAAATAAACTAGGCCCTGTTTCTCCTGGAATTAGAGTACCTGTTACAGCTCCCTTAAACCATTTATATGTTAGATTTGGAAAACCTATTGGGTCGATTGTCAAGAAACTGCCACCACCACAAAAATTTATTGTTGTTCTGTTGTTGTTGTAGGTTAAAGCATTTGTATATGATTGAAAACGTAAATCTATATCATTTGTTGTCGATACAGAATTTGTTATATTTGACGCTGTACCAGTTACTCTAAATTTATATCCCGTACCGCCAACTATATTTGAGGGCATTACATAACTAAAAGAACGTTTATTCACAATAAGAGGATCTAATATTGATGTCGAACTAATAATCACGGGGGTTGTTGGAAAAACACCGTTATTGTCTGAAATTTCAAGCGTGAAAAGTGATGTTCCAGCAACATAAGTAAACTCGATTTTAATCGGTGTAGAAATGCCAGGGTTTCTACAATAACTAGTTGTATTGAATTCTGTATTAACACCTATTACTTGTCCAAATGTATTTGAAGTGAAAGTAAAAAAAAGTATTGCAAACAACTTGTTATAAGAAATTAGTCTAAAAATATTTTTTTTCATATTTAACAACGGTTTTAAATTTTAAACAAATGAAAGAAAATGATTGCATTTCAATCAAAAAGTACGCATTATAAATTTAACTAAATAGCCTATAAAAGTAATTCAAAAAAAATTCATATCCGCAAAATAATCATAAAATTTACTTAAAAAAGTTAAAAAAAACGAAAAGCCATTAATTTCTTAATGGCTTTGTAAAATTTATTATTAAGAATTACTTGTTAGATGCTGTGATTTTGGAAATAGAAATTCTATAATCTGGAGTTTTTGGATTTTTAAAATCTAAATAAAACTCATCATTTGATTTAGAGTCAATGTAATTTGCAAGTGTTGGTTGAGCATAGTAATCCTCAATATCTTCATTGTTAGATTCGTTCTCTGCAAAAACATTACCAGTACAATTATTGAAAAACATTTCTTCAAATTTAATTTTCTTAAAGTTTTCTGGTTTAGTTTCGATATTTTTATCTAGAATAACAGCTGGTTTAAAACCGTTCAATACGCATTTCTTGAAAGATAATAATGTTCCTTCGCTAATGTATATGGACTCTTTTACCAAACCCATTCCTATTTCAGAATTTAATTCCTTGCTATCATTCAAGAAAATAACATTAGAAGCAATAATTGAAGTTGATTTTTTAGAAAAATCAGTATCTTCCTTCTTTACATAAGCGTTTAGTTCTAAACATCTTGGAAATGCTTTTGGACTGCTAACGTATGAATTTCTAATAGCAATTGAATTATCTAAAACAAACTGTGCTCCTTGTGTAACTTCAAAATCATCATCATTGGCTTTCAAAGAAATTAATTTGGTTGCTTTTAGATCACCTCCAAATATTGCATATGAATCATTTCCTGAAAAACTACACATAACATTGCTTATTGTAGTTTTATTTCCAACACCACACAATGTTAATGAATTGTTGTAATCAAATCCTTTAGATTTTTTTCCAGCAAATTCAATTCTAACAAATTGTAAAGATCCCGAATTAGACTGTGTGTTAGTGCCACCATAAACATTTCTTGTTGGCTCTAACTCTAAATTTAAAGAAGCCACACCACCAAATTTGTTTACAGGTGCCTCACCAAAAATAACAATTCCACCCCAGTCACCAGCTTTTTTTGGTGATTTGTTAGACGTGAAGATTATTGGATCTGTATCTTTCCCTACAGCATTTATTGAAGAGCCTTTAGTTATTACCAAAGTTCCAGTTGTGTCAAAGTCTCCCTTGATAACAGTACCCGCTTCAATTGTCAATACAGCATTGTTAATTACATATACACTTCCTTGTAACAGGTAGGTATTGTTCTTTGTCAACGTAGTATTTGTGGATATGTTACCAACTAATATTGAATTAGTTTCATTTAACTCTGTTTTGAGAGGTTTGAAATCTGTCCAATTATTTAGCCAATTAGACGATCCAACTATACCTTTTTCTTGTTGTCCGAAACTATTTGTTGCAATTAATACAACAGCAACAAAAGTTAATTGTATTGATTTTATCATATAGGGAGTTTTTAAAGTTAATCTTTTGCGGTTTTAATACTTTTAATTATGTTGTCATAAAATAAAATACCTTGAATAATTTCGGCTTTGTCAGCATATGGCATCATCAAATTGATAAACGCTTCGCCATTTTGAATGTATGCAGTTGTAGCCTCTTGATATTTAGTTAATGCCAATGTGTTTTTCTCTTCCATCGGAACACCCAAATCTTCTAAGGTAACACCAGGCTTAACTGTCAATGCAATGTTTGGTATTGTGTAAGTAATAACTCTTAATCTTTCAACATACAAATCTAGCAACGCTCTTTTGTTCATTGCCTGTAATGCCGTTTGATCAAAAAAGTTTTTCACTGATGCAGTGGTACTAATTATACTTTTAGGTCTGTTTTTACCATCTGGACCTTGTGCAAATGAAACTGCAGAAAACATCATTACACATACACTTAATAAAATAGTTTTTCTATTCATGATTTTAGATTTAATTGAATTAGAACCTCAAAGATAACTAATTGTTTTAGATTAACAAATTTATAATAACTTTTTTTGTAAATATTTTTTCGCTATTGTTTTTCTAACAATTTTGTTTTAAGCAAAAATCAATTTCAATTCATAAGCAACTAAAATCGTGCCAAAAAAGAATAATGTTAATATCATTTTCAATGTAAGCAAAAATGAATTAAAAATAAACAACTAAATTATGATTGTAATTATTCTAAAAATGTATCTTTGATTTATGAATTTTTTTGATACCATAGGACAAAAATCTATACTTCATCATTTGAAAAGAGGCGTAAATGCTGAGAGAATTCCTCATGCTCAATTGTTTGTTGGGCCAGAAGGTGCTGGTACAATGACTGTTGCAATGAATTACTCTAAAATGATTTTATTGAAAAATATAGATCAAAAGAACATTCAGGAAAATGAATCTTTCAATCTAAAATTTGATTCATTATCACATCCAGATTTACATTTTATTTATCCAACTGTTAGCACTGATAATGTTAAAACAAAGCCAAAAAGTATTGATTTTATAAAAAACTGGAAGATTTTTTTGAAAGAAAAACCTTATGGCGGTTTGTTTGATTGGTATTCATCATTAGAAGTTCAAAATAAACAAGGCGAAATTAGAGTAGATGATTCGCAAGAAATTCTAAAAACATTAGCACTAAAATCATACGAAGGTGGATACAAAATTATGATTGTTTGGATGGCTGAAAAAATGAATATTGCTGCCTCAAATAAATTATTAAAATTACTAGAAGAACCTCCAGAAAAAACATTGTTTCTTTTGATTGCTGAAAGCGAAGAAGCTATTATTCAAACCATTCGTTCTCGATGTCAAGTATTGCATTTCGCTAGACTTTCTGATTCAGATATTATTGATTCATTGGTGAAAAGTCACGGTGTTGATATTAAAACTGCAACAAAAATTGCACAACAATCGCAAGGAAATTATAACAAAGCATTACAATTACTTGAAGGAAATACCGAAGATTTTCCATTTGGAGAATGGTTTGTTCAATGGGTTCGTGCTGCATTTCGTGCAAAAGGAAACGCCTCGTCTATTTTAGACTTGATTTCTTGGAGTGAAAAAATCGCAAATTTAGGTAGAGAAACTCAAAAAATGTTTTTGAATTATTGTACTGAGATGTTTCGACAAGCACTACTTTTGAACTATAAAGCCGATAAATTAGTTTTTTTAGAGCCAAACGTTGAAAAGTTTAAACTCGAAAACTTTGCGCCTTTTGTTAATGGAAACAACATAAATGATATCTTTAAAGAGATTTCTGACGCACAATATCATATTGAAAGAAACGGAAATGCTAAAATAATATTTACTGATTTATCAATTAGACTCACTCGATTAATCCATAAAAAATAAAAGTTATGAACAATGTTGCTCCAATTTTAGTTTTAATCTTTTTAACAGTAACTTTTATTCAGTCGGCTTATGACAAAATTTTCAACTGGAAAGAGACACTTTCGTGGATAACTGGTCTTTTTTCTAAAACATTTCTGCGTTTTTTTACTCCTGTGACACTTGTTTCAATTATTATTCTTGAACTTCTTGCTGGAATATTTAGTGCTGTTGGAAGCATTCAACTTGCTATAAACGGAGAACGTGTTTTTGGCTTTTATGGTGCTTGTTTTTCTTGCCTTTCGTTAATTTGTCTGCTTTTTGGACAAAGACTTGTTCGCGATTATGATGGAGCACGAACAATTGCAATTTATTTCGTTCCAGCGATTATAGCTGTGTATTGGTTAGGATAAATCAGTTCAAATTTAAACTTGCCTTGTACATTCGTAACTCTTCCCAAGAAAATTTATCACCATGCAATTCTTTTAATGGCGAAATTGATTCCTCTTTATATCCATGGAAAACTTCGGCTAATTCTTTTATTTTATCTGCTGGTAAAACATCCTGAATTGTAATAGTTTTGGCTTGTATCAATTTAGTTAAATGCCCAATTATCGTATCGGTTGTGTATTTTCGAATCAATGCAATCTCGAGAATTGATTTTTTCTCAAGCCATAAATCGTAAGTTATTTGAACTGTTGATTTTTTTAATTCTTTATTTTCTTTAGGTTTGTTAACATATCGTTTTGCATCATCATAGTTCTCTATCAATGTGATGTTTAATTCTTTGAATTTTTTATGAATCAATTCTACTTTTCGAGTTTTGTAAAATTTAATTTCATCAGACGTTAATTTTTCTTTTGATATTGTTTCACCAGTTACAAGTGTTTCGATCAATAACTTGGCCTTCATTAATTTAAGAACCATTTTGGTTTGCAAATCTTCTAAAACAACCAATTCATCATAAAAAGTTTTTACTTTTTTTATTTGTTGAATTTCCTCGATTTTCCATAATATTTCGTGAACCAAATTATCCATAGGAACTAAAAAGTAGGCAAACGCTGCTTTAATTCGCTCATGAATAAAAAATAAGTCAACATTTTCTTTTGCGAAAAGCGAATTTAATTGTGAAATAAATTTTCGAGACGGATCAATCAAAGCCTCAATTATTTGCGTTTGATTTTTAGCCCAATTGGCGTGTTTTGATTTTTCTGACAGTTCTGAATCTGTATTATAACTGAATTGATGATTTCGCCATTCTTGAGCCAAGTCAGTCCAATTGAAACTAGACGTGAGGTAATTGAGAATGAAATTCTTTGAATCTAGTTGCAAAGAATTCTTGAGTAATTCTTCACTGGCTTTGTTCATGGCATAATCCATCACATCTTGATCACTAGAAATCCCGTTCATTCGCATTGGCGAAAGTAAAACAAGCCCTTCTAGAGATCGTAATCGAGAAAGTGCAACATAGGCTTGACCAGGCATAAACACTTGTGAAACGTCTAAAGCCGCTTTATCAAAAGTCAAACCTTGACTTTTATGAACCGTTATTGCCCATGCTAGTTTAATTGGATAATGCACAAATGTCCCCAAAACTTCTTCTTCAATTTCTTTTGTATTTGCATTTACCGTAAATCGAATGTTTTGCCACTCATATTTTTCAACTTCAATTGTTTTATTTTCATCTGGAAAATGAACCATGATTTCTTTTTCGGATAAGGATTCTATAATTCCCATTTTTCCGTTGAAATAGTTTTTATTGAACGATAAATCATTTTTTACAAACATGACTTGCGCACCGATTTTAAGTTGCAAATTTTGTTCCACGGGGAAAATTTTATCTGGAAAATCATCAACTGTAACCGCTTTATAGATATGTAGTTTTCCTTTCAAATCATCTAATGCTTGAGCGTTCATAGCATCTGCTTTGGCATTATGAGTCGTTAGAGTAATATAGCCTTTATTTGCTTTTAAATCAAAATTTGGTTGTACAAATTCATTCAGAATCTCTAGGTCATTTTGAGTAATCTGATTATTTCTTAAATTATTTAGCACCGAAATAAAACGATCGTCGGTTTGACGAAAAATCTTTGATAATTCAATATATAAAGGTGGATTTTGCTGAATTACATGTGAATGAAAAAAGAATTTTCCTTTATAAAAATTCTTCAAAGTACGCCATTCTTCCTCTCTAACGACAGGTGGTAACTGCAATAGATCTCCAATAAATAAAACTTGAACGCCACCAAAGGGCTGATTCGATTTACGAATATTCTGCATCATAAAATCAATCGCATCAAGCAAATCTGCTCGTAACATACTTACCTCATCAATAACGAGCAACTCCATGTTTTTGATAACGGCTTTTTTGAGCCCGCTCATCTTAAAGTTTTTACGTAATGTTGCTTTGGTATCAAACTTAATGTTCTCTGTAAAATCAGGCATGGAATTATCAGGAATAAATCCGCCAAAAGGCAACTGAAACATCGAATGAATGGTTACTCCACCTGCGTTTAAAGCCGCAATTCCTGTGGGAGCGACAACCACACAGTTTTTATGTGTAGTTTCAATAATTTCTCTTAACAATGTAGTTTTTCCAGTACCCGCTTTTCCTGTCAAAAAGATAGATCTTTGAGTTTGATTGATAAATTTCAGTGTGTATTGAGCCGCTTCGGAAATGTCTTGCATAGAGAATTTTTAAGTCAATAAAATTATTGTTTTTATTTAGATTTATAAACGAATCAAATCAAAAAACCTTCAATTTTACTCAAATTGAAGGTTTTTTGAAGATTTAAACTAAATTATTTCTTTTTTGCTGCGTATTTATCGTTCAGCAATTTAATTAATTCCTTAGTCAGGTCATATTTGTCTTGAGCATACAAAACGGTCGCTGCCTCGCCAGTTCCATAAATGTAATCATACCCTTTTTCTTTTCCGTAATCTTTAATGAACTTTTTTACACTTTTTACAATTGTATCCATTTCTGTTCCGCTACCTTGTTGTAATTCCTGCATCATTTGTTGTTGAGCACCTTGCAATTGTTGTTCACGCTTCTGCAAGGCTTGCATATTTTCTTGAGCCCATTGCTGTCCTTTTGATTCTGCAACTTTTCGAAAATTATCTTCGTCAGCCTTCAAACGAGCGGCTTGAGATTTTAATTGATTTTCCATTGTTACCGATTTTGCTTTATATTTCGCTTCAACCTCTTTTGCTTCTGAATATTCTTTCATTAACTCCGAGGTATCTACAAATGCAGTTTTATATTCTTTTGCTGCGGCGACTTCAGTTTTTACTTTTTCTTTATTGCATGCAAAAATCGAAAATGCAATGGCAATTATTAGAAATGACTTTTTCATTTTTATTTTTTTAAATTTTAACAAAAGTAAACTTTTTTTAAGTTCTTGAAAAAAAAGTTTAAATTTTTATGGTTTTTATAAGTATAAGAATTTCTTATTACAATGAGTTTTTCGATAATTTGAACTTATTAAAAATGACTTTCTAGCGTTGCTTTTAAATAAAAATCTTTTTCATCTAAATAGTTTGTGCATTTGATAGTCAAAAATCGCTTTAAATCGTCTAATTTGAGTTTTTAACCGTTTTTTATGATGTAAATATGAGAAGAATGCTCTAAAGTTAACTTTGCTTTGCGATTTGATTTCAAGCCAACAAAAAATGCTCTAACAAAATTCATTTTCCCAGTTTTATATTTTTCTGATAAAAGAGCTACATAAAAAGCATCGAATTTCATGGGTACTACTTTTTCGAGTTTCATTTCGTGTTTTTGAAAAAGTAATTTAATAGCCGTTTTTGAAAAATGCCAAAAATGAATTGGAACATCAAAGGCAGCCCAAAATTTTCCGTAGTGATTTGCATCATAGGACTTGAAATTTGGGACTGCTACCAAAAGTGTTCCATTTGGTTTGAGTATTCTTTTTAATTCTTTAATCTGATTTTCTAAATCTGGAACATGTTCTAAAACATGCCACATAGTAATAATATCAAACGAATTATTTTCTAAGTTTGACGTTTCATTTACAAAACTCACTCCTTTCTTTTCTGCTATTGATCTTGCTTTTTGACTTGGCTCTACTCCTATTGTTTGCCAACCATTTTGTTTTGCTACAAAAAGAAAATCGCCAGTTCCTGCACCAATATCTAACAATCTTCCTTTGTTTTCTGATAAAGTATCGATGAGATTGAGTTTATTTTTTAGTGCAATATTTTTTATAAAATGATATAACTTTTCGAACATAGATCGCTTTCCGTCCGTGTGTGAAATATAATCATCTGATTCGTAATATTTACCTAAATTATCGGCATCGGGTTGTGGATGCGTGACAAGCATATCTAAAGATTTGTCATAATACAAATCAAAAATTTCTTGCGAAACTGAATGGTCTTTGACTTTTAGATAATGTGTTTTGTTTTCTAAATTCATTTTGATTCTAAAAAATGATACCTAACAAGTTTTGAAAACCTGTTAGGATATTGAAATAATTTTATTTTTACAATTTTCTTAATAAATTCAACATTTGATAAAATAGTTTCACGTGGAACAAAATTTTCAGTGTTAAAAATATTGAAACTAAAAAACTGAATACTAACGTCCCATATAAATCAACAATACCGAAATATCGCTTGGCGAAACTCCAGATATTCTTGAGGCTTGTGAAATTGTAACTGGACGAATTTTAGAAAGTTTTTGCTTTGCTTCTATTGACATCGATTTGATTTTATCATAATCAAAAAACTCTGGGATTTTCACATCTTCAAGACGAGTCAATTTATCGGCATTATTTCTTTCTTTTTCAATATATCCTGAATACTTTACTTGTATTTCGGCTTGCTCCAAAATTTCTTGATCTAAATTGTTTGATGCAATATAATCAGAAACCTTTTCGAGCTGTAGCATGTCTACTAAATCTATTTGAGGTCGCGATAATATTTTAAAAATTTTATCTGTTTGGTTTACTTCTGCCGTTTCTTTAGCAACTAAAATTGGGTTAACTTCCTCAGGCGAAATACTGGTGTTTTTATAAAACGCAACCATTTTTTCAGATTCATTTAATTTATGTTCCATTCTTCGAAGACGCTTTTCAGACGCTAATCCAATTTTATGAGCCATTGGTGTCAATCTAAAATCTGCATTATCTTGTCGCAATAGTGTTCTGTATTCAGCACGTGATGTAAACATTCTGTAAGGTTCTTCCGTTCCTTTTGTGATTAAATCATCAATCAAAACTCCAATATAGGCTTCATCTCGTTTCAAAATTAATGGCTCTTTTTCTTGAACTTTCAATGCTGCATTTATACCCGCCATGAGGCCTTGAGACGCTGCTTCTTCGTAACCTGTTGTGCCATTAATTTGCCCAGCAAAATATAAACCTTCGACAAGTTTTGTTTCTAAAGTATGCTTCAATTGTGTCGGAGGAAAATAATCATATTCAATAGCGTAACCTGGACGGAAAAATTTCACTTTCTCGAAACCAACTACAGAACGTAATGCTTTAAATTGAACATCTTCGGGTAACGAAGTGGAAAAACCATTTACATAAACCTCGCAAGTATTCCAACCTTCGGGCTCTATAAATAGTTGGTGTCTGTCTTTATCTGCAAAACGATTAATTTTATCTTCAATAGATGGACAATATCTTGGTCCAAGTGATTTGATTCGACCATTAAACATTGGCGAACGATCGAAACCTTCACGCAGAATATCATGAACTTCTAGCGATGTATACGTCATGTGACATAATTTCTGATGAGTTAAAGGTTTAGTTTGATCTGAATATGAAAATTTATCTGGTCTTTCATCTCCTTTTTCTTCATTCATTTTTGAATAATCCAATGATCTTCCGTCTACTCTTGGCGGAGTTCCTGTTTTCATTCTTCCTGCTTCAAAACCTGCTTTTATTAAATCCTCGGTGATTCCGTATGAAGCACTCTCGCCTGCTCTACCTCCACCATGTTGTTTTTCGCCAATGTGAATCAATCCATTTAAAAAAGTTCCATTAGTTAGAACGACAGTTTTTGACCTGATTTCTAAACCGAGAGATGTTTTTATTCCTTTTACTTTGTCATTTTCTATGATTAAACCTGAAATCATTTCTTGATAGAAATCAAGGTTTGGGGTTCCTTCAAGCATCATTCGCCATTCTTCTGCAAAGCGCATTCTATCAGATTGCACTCTTGGAGACCACATTGCTGGTCCTTTCGACTTGTTCAACATTTTAAATTGAATAGCCGTTTTATCTGATACTATCCCAGAATATCCGCCCATAGCGTCTATTTCTCGAACAATTTGACCTTTAGCAATTCCTCCCATTGCAGGATTGCAAGACATTTGAGCGATGTTTTGCAAACTCATTGTTACTAACAAAGTTGACGCACCCAAATTTGCTGAAGCCGCTGCTGCTTCAGAACCTGCATGACCTGCTCCAACTACTATTACATCATATGTTTCTTGAAACATTTTAATTCGGAATTTGAGATTAAGGATTGTTGAATTTAATCAAAACCATTTTCTGTAAACTGTGTTCCACGTGGAACTATTTATTAAATTTTAATTACTATTTGACGAAAGGCATGAAAAATATAAGATTAGAAATCTACGAATTGCGATTTATTAATCGTTTTGTTCCACGTGAAACATTAAAAGTTTTTCATTTTCTTTGTCTCTCATTATTAGTTCATCAGATTCCGTTTTGTCTTTAAAACCACAATAATGCAAAATTCCGTGGATAATTACTCGTCGCAATTCATCGTCAAATGTGGTTTTAAAATCTTTTGAATTATCTTGAACACGTTCTACAGATATGAAAATATCTCCAGAAATTTCGTTTCCAAGAGAATAATCAAAACTGATGATATCCGTTAATGTATCGTGTTTTAAATATTGTTCGTTGATTTGAACTAAATATTCATCGTCACAAAAAATATAATTTATTTCTCCTTCGGTTTTGTTTTCAGATAAAATTACTTTCGAAATCCATTCAGAAACCATAGTTTCATTGGGTAATTCGAAATCAGATTCGTAATTAAAATCAATCATTTGTCTTAAAATATTGTTGAACTTTTTGATTAAAATTCGAGCGCAAAGGTAATGTTTGTCTGTTTAAAATCTCAATAGATTTTAAATAATCTTTTAACGCGTTTGGTAAAGCAGTTGTTGGTGCATTAAAAGTTTTTTTATTGCTTTCTGATTGTCGCTTTTCTTCTTCCCCTTGTTCTTGAATGGCATTTTCTAGTTTCAAAAGTTCTTGTTTCACATTCAAGGCTTTTTGAAGAATTTCATTTTTAAATCCTTTATTCAATAATTGCTTTTCAATATCTTTCATTTGATTAAGTGCATTTTGACCTTGTCCACCTATTCCTTTTTTATTGAGTTCATTTTGTAATGCTTCGCGAAGTTGTTGTTGCTCTTTGAAAATTTCCATAATTTCTTTAGCATTACTTTCTCCGTCTTGACCGTTTTCTCCCTCTTTTCCTTCGCCAGAACCTGAACTGCCACTTCCAGATTTCCCGTCTTTTCCTGATTTACTACTATCGCCTTTTCCTTCTTTACCAGATTTGCCTCCTTCATTTTTCCCGTCTTTGCCTTCTCCTTTACCTTCACCCTTGCCTTCTTGACCTTTTCCATCTTTTCCTTCTCCAGGCTTTGATCCAGGTTTCATCCCTTTCTTCATTTTATCTGCAAGGCTTTCTTGTTTTTTGATAATGTCGCCAAGTTGCATTCCGTCGCCTTGACCTGGTTTTGGCTTGCCACCTTTACCAGATCCTGACATTGACATTTGCATTGCGGTTAAAACATCTGCAAGCATATCAGCTAATGTGTTTGCCCCAGCAATTGAATATTGTTGATGAACAATTCCTTTAGAAAAATTAGAGGCAACAAAAGTTTCTAAAGAATTATCTAAATTATAATGTACATTACCAATTTCCTTAGTTATTTTTTCACTAATTTTTGGATTTCGCAAAGACATAGCAAATAAACTATCATCTACGTGAGTGAATTGAAGTTTGAGATTTTGTTGAGTTTTTAGGTTCTTACTAAATGATGGCGATCCATTTTTAGTAGTTTTAAATTGTCCCATTAAATCTTCTTCAGAAAAAGAAAATGCCAAAAGATTATCTAGAATTTGACGAAGCATCACTACATCTTCCTCGAGTTGTTCACTTTCTGAACCTTCCATATCAGACTTCATTTTAGAAGACATGGATTTCATTTTCTTTGCAGCACTTTTTTGTTTTGGCTTGGCATTTGCTTTTTTATCTTTCTGCAATTCATCTGATGCTTTTTTTAGATCTTCATCAATACTTTTTTCAGTTTCTTTATCGTTTGGAATGTCTAAAGGTTTCTTGAGTTCTTTATTTTCTTTTTCTAAATCTTTTAAATCTTCTTGAATTTTATCGAATTCTTTATTGATTTCTTCCTGCTTTTCTGCATTATTCTCTTTTTCTTTATTCGATAGTTCTTCTTGCTTGTCAGAAAGTTTATCTAATTTGTTTTGAATGTTTTCTGCTTTTTTCTGAACATAATATCTTTTTGTCAACTCCACCAATTGTTCTAAACTCTTTGTTTGATTTTTAGAATTTTGCTTGAACTTTTCCATCTTTTCAGAAAGTTCTTCTTGATCAATTTTGTTGTTCAAATCTTTTAACTCTTCGAGCAACTTTTTATTCTTTTCTAAATCTTTATCTACATTTTCTAAACGCTTTTGTAGCGCTTCATTCAATTCATCTTTTTTTTCTGATTTAGATTTCTCTAAATTTTCTTTCATTTTCTCAGCAAACATTTTCATCATTTCGTCTTGCTGATTTTGTTTTTTGATGAAATCATTGATTTTTTGTTGGTCTTTAAATTCTAAATTAGATTTTTCTTTATTCGTTTTTTGAAGTTTATCTAACTCAGATAGTTGTTTGTCTTGGTTTTTTAAAGACTTAGACAAACTATTTATATTATCATTTTGTTGTTGCAAAACCTGATCTTGCTTTTCTGATTCGGTACTAATTCGATTTGAGAAAACAGATGATTTTGTAGATTTATAATGATGAATCGCATCATTATCGAAAACCTCAAAATAAAATTCATACGAAACTCCTTCTTGAACTGGCAAAGAACTTGGAAACGAAAAAACAAATTGATCATAAACATCATGCTTTGATTGAATGATTCCACGTTTTGCAGTATTTGGTTTATCTTTCTCGTAATAAATAATTTGAAGTTTAGATAATCCATAATCATCAGAAATTTTACCCAAAACATAGTTTTTTTCGACCTTTAAACTATCAGGTGCATTGTCAACATTGATGGTAGGATACTGATCTTTAATAACTGAAATCTGATAATTCAGTTTTTCGTAGTTTTTGACTTTAGAATTAGAAGTAAGAATCTGATATTCTGTGTTTTGAGATATATTTTTAGTTAAACTAAATGTGTTATCTGATTTGGAAAACGGAAAACTAGAAACTTGGTTAGTCCAATCTACATTTTGAGTCGCTTGGGTATTCATTTTCCAAGTAACATTCGTTCCTTCAGGAATGATAGCATTTCCATTTCCTTTAATCGCTTCAGATTTTTTATTTAGATACGAGGGAAAATTAAGAATCATTTCGAAATTTGCAATAGACGGAACTATAATAACTTTCAATTCATAATCTAAAGACGAAACGGCATTTGCTTGAAGATGAAATTGTATGTTTTCTGTTGGTTTTTCGAGTTTAAATTGAAATTCTCCTGGCTTGATGGTTTCCATGAAATAACTTTCTGAACCAATAAAAATTTGTGTGGTTTCAGGAACAATGTTACCAACAGATTTTACATGAAGTAAAAAATCTTTATTTTGCTCGGTCTGTAAATCTTTGTTTAGAATTAAAAATTGAAATGGTGCTGGTTTAATAAACTGTTGTTCATAGTTCACTACTCTATTTAAACTCTGAAAAATGTATTTTGAATTTCCAGACAAATAAAAGAATAGAAAAAACAAAATTGGTAAAATTGCTAATGGTAAATATTTTTTATTTTTATTAAAATTAATAGCATTTGAAAACGGAATGGGTTGCAACGAATTAGCTTTTTGCTCAATCGAAGCTAATAACAATTCTGATTTGTTTTCGTCTTTTGACAACTGAAGAAAATTTGTCAACTTGTCTGAAACTTCAGAAAAATGATTTCCTATAATTGCAGAAGCATCGTTAAAATTTATTCCTTTTTGAAGTTTGAATAATTTCGATAACGGAAAAAGTATAAATCTACCAAGGAGAAAAAGTTCTACGATTACAAACGTATAAAACAAAACAATTCTTGCAGATGGTTTCAACCAAAGAAAATATTCGACAAAGAGCGTAAAAATAAAGTATAGAAGACCAATTCCAACAAAGAAAATTGTTCCACGTAGCAATTCGTTTTTATAAAATTTCTTTATAAAATCTTCTAGTTTTTGATAAATGATATTCGAATTTTCCAAGTTGTTGATAATTGAATTATAACTGATAAATGTACAAATTTATCTTGTGTAATTACAACAATGTAGAATTTTAGGAAATGTCTAACGAAAAGTGTTAATAAAATCAGTATTTTTGTTTAAAATCATTAGATTTTGTAATAGCAGAAAGTAAATTTTTTGAAAATATTCCAATAAAAGTGCGATACACATTCGACAAATAACAAATAAAAATCTACAAATATGAAATATTTATGGGCATATTCGATTCCAGTAATCGGAATTTTAGGAATCTATTTTGGCGGGATTTATAGTTTTGGTGCATTTGTATTTGCATTTGTTTTCATTCCTGTAATGGAATTGATGCTTCCAACAAATGAAGATAACTATAGTGAGGAAGACACTAGTAATCGTTTAAAAAATAAATTTTACGATTTACTTTTGTATTTGAATGTACCAATTGTTTATGGAGCATTGATTTATTCATTAATAAAAATAACAACCATTGATTTATCGACTTATGAGATCATTGGTTTAACTTTGAGTTTGGGGGTAATTTTTGGCGCCAACGGAATCAATGTTGCTCACGAATTGGGTCACAGAAAATCATTGTTTGAAAAAATTCTTGGGAAAGCATTATTAATTCCAAGTCATTATACTCACTTTTTTATTGAGCACAATCACGGTCATCATTTGCATGTCTCCACTCCTACTGACCCTTCAACTGCAAAATACAATCAAAATTTATATGCCTTTTGGTGGCAAACAGTTTCTGGAACTTATGTAAAAGCTTGGGAAATTCAGAAAAAATTGAATGAAGTCAATAACACGAATTTATTTTCTCTGAAAAATGATATGTTTTGGTTTACAATAATTCAAATTACATATTTAATTTTGGCTTATTCCTTTTTTGGATTTACCGGCTTATTGTTTGTAGTTTTTACAGGAATTGTTGGTTTTCTTTTGCTAGAAACCATTAATTATATTGAGCATTATGGTTTGAAGCGCAATCAATTGGCTTCGGGTAGATTCGAAAGGGTTTCTGAAAAGCATTCTTGGAATTCGAACCACGTTCTTGGGAGAATTATTCTTTATGAATTAACGCGTCACAGCGATCATCATTACAAATCTCAGCGAAAATATCAAATTTTAGAATACCACGATGTTTCGCCACAAATGCCCTATGGTTATCCTACTAGCATGGTAATGTCGTTTTTTCCGCCACTTTGGTTTGCTGTTATGAATAAGCGAGTTCCAGTTGAAATGATTTCATAACCAAAACACAAAACGTTTTTCACAAAACACACAAATATATAAAGGCACAAAATTCACAAACAAATTAGTGAACTTTGTGCCTTCTTCGTGGAATTTGTGGTTAAATTAAAATTACTTACTTTTACATTAATGGAAAGTCTCGAAAACTTATTAAAACAATACAATTCAATAAATGTTATTCCTGCTTTAGAGGAAGAGCAAGCAGAATTGTATGAATATGTTTACGCAACAAATAAATTAGAAGGCAATCAACTGTCTCTAATTCAAACGACAGAATTATTTAAAAGTGACACAATTTCTGGAAATAATATTCGAAATTCTGATATTCTAGAACAAAAAGGAATGTATCGAGCGTTGAAGAGAATGATTTTAGCAGTTAAAAATGAAGAAGAATTATCGCTGAAATTAATTTTAGAATTGAATTGGTTATCTATCGGAAGTCTTTGGAACGAAGATTATTATGCTTCAGCAAAAGAAAAAGGTCAGCAAGCCAACGAATTTAAAATTAGCCAAAACGTAATTTCTATTAAGAAAAATAATATCGAAATCGAGAAAATTATTCCTTTAAGTTCACCAGAAAATGTTTGGGATAACATGAATAATTTAATTTCATCAATTAATGATTCTGACAAAAACGTTTTGGATAAATGTGTTTTTCTTGCTCAAGAAATCTGGATTCATCAACCATTTGTAGATGGAAATAAAAGAACTGGCCGATTGTTAATCAACTTCTTATTAATGAAAAATGGTTATCCATTATTTAGTTTCAATAACGAAAAGTCAAATTACAACAGTTTACTTGTGGAACAATATTATGATTCAAAACAAGGTTTAATTAAAAATTATATCATAAAGACTTTATCTGATAAAATAAATTTAGCAATTGAATCTCATACAAAAATCAATAAAGATTTTAAAGGATTTAGATTTGTTTTATAACTTTAAAAAGTCTATCACAGGTAAAGCAAATTTTTTCACAAGGAATAAGAAAATATAAAGGCACAAAATTCACAAACAAATTAGTGAACTTTGTGCCTTCTTCGTGAACTTTGTGGTTAATAATTTATCTTTGCATAAAAATTTAATTAAAATGTCAAAACAAGTTCGTGTGCGATTTGCACCAAGTCCTACTGGAGCATTGCACATTGGTGGTGTTCGTACTGCATTATTCAACTATTTATTTGCCAAAAAAAATAATGGAGTTTTCTATTTACGAATTGAAGATACTGACCAAAACCGATTCGTTGAAGGAGCAGAAAAATACATTCTTGATGCTTTAGATTGGTTGGGAATTGCTCCAATCGAAACTATTGGAAAGAACGAAAAATTTGGTCCATACAGGCAATCCGAACGTAAAGAATTATACAAACAATATGCTGATTTATTGATAGCATCTGGAAATGCTTATTACGCATTTGACAAATCAGAAGCTTTAGATGCATTGAGAAAACAACACGAATCAGAAGGGAAAACATTTATTTACAACCACACGATTCGTGAAAAATTAGATACTTCATTAGTGATTTCTGAAGTAGAAACAGATAAAAGAATAGCAGCTGGCGAAGATTTTGTCATTCGTTTCAAAACTCCAATTGATGAAACCTTGCATTTGACAGATATTATTCGAGGCGATATAAAATTTGAAACTGGTTTGTTGGACGACAAAGTTTTGTTCAAATCAGACGGAATGCCGACCTATCATTTAGCCAATATTGTAGATGATCATTTAATGGAAACCAGTCATGTAATTCGTGGCGAAGAGTGGCTGCCATCAATGCCATTGCATGTGATGTTATACCGTGCATTTGGGTGGGAAACTCCTGAATTTGCCCATTTACCATTGATAATGAAACCTGTTGGAAACGGAAAATTATCTAAACGTGATGGCGATAAACTTGGGTTTCCTGTATTTCCGTTAGAATGGCAAACCGAATCTGGATTAACCCCAGGATACAAAGAAGTTGGTTTTTTTCCAGAGGCCGTGATTAATTTTCTGGCGCTTTTGGGTTGGAATGATGGAACTGAACAAGAAATTTTCACATTAGATGAATTGGTAGAAAAATTCGATTTATCGAGAATTCATAAGGCTGGAGCCAAATTTGATCCAGAAAAAAACAAGTGGTTCAATCATCAATATTTGCAAAAGCAAAATAATGCGAGTTTGGCAAATGACTTTGCTCCTATTCTATTAGAAAAAGGTTTTGCAGTTGATAATGACAAACTGGTAAAAATTGTTTCGTTAATTAAAGAACGAGCCAATTTTGTTTCGGAGTTTTGGGAAATGAGTGATTATTTCTTTGAAGCACCGAAATTATATGATGAAAAAGCATCAAAAAATTGGAAGGATGAAACGCCAGAATTAATGAAAAAATTAATTGAAATATTGAATTCTATCGAAGATTTTAGTTCATTAAATATCGAAAACATTGTTAAAAATTGGATGACAGAAAACGAAATCGGAATGGGAAAAATCATGCAGCCTTTTCGTTTGAGTTTAGTAGGCGCTTTAAAAGGAGCACATTTATTTGATATTGTTGAAGTTATTGGGAAAGAAGAAACAACAAATCGGATTGAAAGAGCGATTGATAATTTGTAAAAATAATAAAATAAAAAATAGGAGGAAATTTGTTAAAATAATGTATTTTTGCAAAAATTAATTCTAAAACAAAAAACAAAAAACAAAAAACAAAAATGAGAAATTCAAAATTCTTTAAACTTTTATTAGTTCTTAGTTTTATTAGCACATTTTCTTCTTGTACTAATGAATCTATAATTAATTCAGAAAAAACTATTACAGAAAACAATTCAACATCAAGAATGATGAACCCTAATACTGGTCCTATTTCATCAATAAAACAAATATTATATGCTGTTTATACAAATATGCCTAGCGTTGCGCCATTTAATCCAACAGCAAAATTAAGAATACAGGGAACAACAACATCACTTTCAACATCAAATAATTCTGGGGCACTAAGTGTTTCTGTATCTAACACGAGTGATGTGTATGTAGGAGGTTTTGAAAACAATAGTTCTTCTCCTTGGGATGAATCAGGTGCAAAAGTTTGGAAAAACGGTACAAATTATTTTTCGCTTCCAGTTGGATCACCTGCTGTAACTTCAATTGTTACAGATAATAATGATGTATATTTTGTTACTGGTAAAGATATTTATAAAAATAATGCTTTATTGTATGCTTTATCAACTGCTGGTACTCCCTATGCTGGTTATTCGTGTTCAGCTGAAAGTATTTACGTTTATAATTCTGATGTTTATGCTACTGGAATAACAAGTTGTAAGGCAGTAGTAGTATGGAAAAATGGCGTTGTCATTAATGTATTTCCACAAACCAGTACAGATGCTGGTCTTCTGAGAGGTAGATCAATTTATGTGGATTCTACAGATGTATATGTAGCGGGTTTTATTGATGGACAAGCTAAAGTTTGGAAGAATTCTGTACAAATTAATTTACCATCAATTGTTGGTAACTATTCTCATGCAGATGGAATAACAGGAGATGGTACAAATGTTTATATAGCAGGAGGTGTTGGCGGTGGTTCAAGTGATGGTAGATTATGGAAAATGAACAAGTTAACTAATCTTGTAAGTATACTTGGAACGTACAATGGAGGAAGAACATGTGTATTTTACTCTAATCAAGGAAATATATATACTGGAGGCTGGGAAAAAATATGGAGAGATAGTTCATTTATATACAATGACTCACAAATTTTCTATAATTCAATATTTGTTGTAAACTAAAATTATGTAATGCTAAAAATCCCGCAAATTGCGGGATTTTTTTTGTTACTCTTTAAACAATGTTACTTTATAATACTCCTTGTTATCCGTTTCATACAACCAAACTCCTTTATCTGAAAATGAAGAACTGAAAATCAAATCATTTTTAGAGTTTACTTTTTTTACATACTCTTCGATTTTACTATTTGAGTTTATAGCAACTAAACTTTGAAAATTAAATTTTTTATTTTTAAATTCTTTTGCTTCTTTGAACTTTGAACTAATTTTAAATAAATCTGCTTTACTAGAAATGTCAGAAAAAGTTTCGTTGATATCAATATTTTCAGTTTTAATAATTTTTCCAGAAGTTTTTTCAATAATATTATAATTATAAAAATCACCTAATCCGTTAACTTGTATATTTAAACATACATTATTATTCAATACATGTAGGTCAACAAAAACTGTTGTCACAGTGTGACTTTTATTAAAATCATTATCTACTAAATTATTTATTGATTCCCACAATTTTTTTCCTGTTTTATCAAATTTAAACACATAATATCCTTTGGGTTTTGCATTTCCGTTGAGTTTAGTCGCTTTATCTGAAAATAAACCATAGATGTAAATATCTCCATTATTCTTGTCCTCAATGAAGTTATTAATCCATAAATCATCATAAAAATGTAGAAATTTTCCACCATATCCACCAAATGTAATAAAACCACCATTGTTAAACGAATATATAAATGCTTGATTTGGAATAGACATTTCAAAAGCCACCTCATTTACTTTCTTTCCTTCATTTGATATTCTAGTTTTATATAAAATAGTTTTTGTGTAGTCCTTGGAGATTGATTTTGTGACCAAATCAACAGTTTCATCAAAATTTGAAACTAAAATACAACCTAGTTTCTCTTCTGGTTTAATATAGTTTTCACCAATAAGTTTATCTAAACTTGGTTTTTCTATTTTATAAGTATTGGCTTTTCGTGAAAAAATATCGGTTACAACAAAATTTAATTCATCTTTTTTGAGGTCAATATCAAGATTACCTTTCTGATTTTGCAGATTATACTCATATTTAGAATTAAATGTAGTTTTCCCAGATAAAATATTGATTTTAGATTCTTTTAGTTCCGCTTTACTTAGAACTCTAGTTTTTCCGTCAATAAAATATTTACATTTAGAGCTATAAAGTCCATCTGATAAATCAACTGATAAAATCGCTTTCTCTGAAGTTGATAAAAAAAGACCCATGAGTTTTTCGTTTTTTATAATCTCCTTTTTAGAACCTGTTTCATCATAAGAATTTAGTTCAGTAAATTCACTATAAACAGCCAATCCAGTTGAATTTGATCCTTTGGTGATCATAAATTGATTCGTTTGATCTAAAAATAAAAAAGATGGGTTTTTCCCTTTTTCGATTTTTTCTTCAACAATTGTGGTTTGTGCAGAAGCCAAAACCGAAATAAACAATGTTGTAATTAATGCAATTTTTTTCATTTGTATATTTTTAATAAATATTTTTGGCAAATTTAATTTATAAAAAACAACTAAACGATTAAATATTCGGCTTTATTTTGTTTTTGTAACTTTTTTATAATTCCTGCGTATAAATACTATAAACAAATAAATATAAATCATGGATCCATTTTTAATTGCATTTTTAGTTTTCGGACTATTCATCTTCTTTTCAAGTTTTTTTACGGTAAAACAACAAACAGCAGTTGTTGTGGAACGTTTCGGGAAATTTATCGGCATCAGACAATCTGGATTGCAACTCAAATTACCAGTTATTGACAAAATCGCTGGTCGTGTAAATCTAAAAATTCAACAATTAGATGTTATTATTGAAACTCAAACAAAAGATAATGTTTTTATTAAAATGAAAGTTTCGGTTCAATTTAAAGTATTAACTGAGAATGTTTATGACGCTTTTTACAAATTAGAATATCCGCACGACCAAATAACTGCCTATGTTTTTGATGTAGTTCGTGCTGAAGTTCCTAAACTAATTCTTGATGATGTTTTCTTGAGAAAAGACGATATTGCAGTTGCTGTGAAACGCGAATTAAACGAGGCCATGACGACCTATGGTTACGATATCATAAATACTTTGGTAACTGATATTGATCCAGACATTCAAGTAAAAAATGCGATGAACAGAATTAACGCTGCTGAAAGAGAAAAAACTGCAGCGATGTTTGAGTCTGAAGCACAACGTATTAGAATTGTTGCAAAAGCAAAAGCTGAAGCTGAAAGTAAAAAATTACAAGGTCAAGGTATTGCGGACCAACGTCGTGAAATTGCTCGTGGATTAGTAGAAAGTGTGGAAGTTTTAAACGAAGTGGGAATCAATTCTCAAGAAGCATCAGCGTTAATTGTAATTACTCAGCATTATGATACCTTGCAAGCTATTGGTGCAGACACTAATTCAAACTTGATTTTGTTGCCAAATTCTCCGCAAGCGGCTAGCGACATGTTGAACACCATGGTTACAAGTTTTACAACTTCAAACATTATTGGTGAGCAAATGAAAAAACAGCCTAAAAGAGTGAAATCAAAAGATCATACTGCTACTGATTACAATCCGAGTGATACTTCTGAAGCAAATGAAATTAAGGAATAATTTTCTTTAGATTAAATAAAAAAATTCGTTTCGGAATCTCGGAACGAATTTTTTTTTGGTTTTATTCAAAACTTAATCAAAAACTCAAATAAAGCGATTAAAGAAAAGATGTTTTTAAAAACATAAAAACACTTTAGCCTTTTTTGAAAATGTTTTAAAATTGATATATGAAAGCCGTTTTTAAAAGAAAAACTGATTCTTTTTTAAATTCAAATAGAAAAAATCAATAATAGAAAAATCCACTCAAAAGTGGATTTTTTGATATATAAAAACTATGTCTTTATATTTTGTAACAATTCTAAAACTTTATCATTTTTCTCCGAATTTTTCAATTCAGAAAGTTGCGTTTGAAAATTTTTCAAATTTTCTGAATCACTTTTTAAATTTTTAATTCCTTCGTATCTAACAAAAGAGGATTCACTCTTAATAGACATGTTATATAATTTAATTATAGATTCTTCTTCTAAATCAGAATATTTTATTTTATCAGAATATTTCAAAATAAAATTTGCAAACAACAATGAACTTTTATTATTACTAATATTTTTGTTGATTGAATTTATTAGTAAACTAAAATTTTGAATGCTTTTAATATTTTCTTTAATTGTGTTTTGTATAACTCTTCTTTCTTTATAATCAAGTCTAAAATATTTATTAATCTCTTTTAAAGAATTCATCAATAAATTTTCTTCTTTTTTACCTTTTTCTTCCCAAGCGTCTTTGAGTCCAACTGTCTTGTTAAATACTAATTTTGAAGTAGTTGTGTCTTTATCAACAATAAAATAACCCAAACGTTGAAACTGAAATTGGTCGCCAACTTTTCCATCAGCCAAACTTGGCTCTACAAATCCTTTTACGGTTTCTAACGAAGATGTATTCATAAATTCCAAGAAATTCTTTTCTTTGTGACTGTCTGGTGCTTCGTCAATAAACAATCTGTCATATAATCGAACTTCGGCTTCAATAGCGTGATTTATTGAAACCCAATGCAAGGTTCCAGCAACTCGTCGCATACTGGCTTCGGTGCCACTTCCTGATTTAGAATCTGGGTCATAAGATGCTTGAATTTCGGTAATGTTTCCATTAGAATCTTTTGTAACCGATTCTCCTTTAATGATATAACCATTTTTTAGACGCACTTCGTTACCAACACTCAACCTGAAAAATTTGGCTGGTGCAACTTCAAGAAAATCTTCTTTTTCAATATATAATTCTCTTGAAAATGGTACTTTTCTGAAACCTGCACTTTCATCTTCTTGGTTATTTTCAGCATCAAGAATTTCAACTTTATCTGCTGGATAATTAGTGATTACCAATTTTATTGGATCTAAAACTGCCATAACTCTTGGTGCAGTTTTATTCAAATCTTCACGCAAACAAAAATCTAAAAGCGATACATCAATAATATTTTCACGTTTGGCAACTCCAATTGTTTCACAAAAGTTTCTGATAGATTTGGCTGTATAACCACGACGACGCAAACCAGAAATGGTAGGCATTCTAGGATCATCCCAACCATTAACTACTTTATCTTGAACTAATTGTAGTAACTTTCGTTTGCTCATTACTGTATAATTCAAATTCAAGCGAGCGAATTCATATTGGTTTGGACGAACTTTATTATCATCATAAATCTGATCCAAAAACCAATTATACAATTCGCGGTGCATCACAAATTCTAAAGTACAAATAGAATGTGAAATTTGTTCAATATAGTCACTTTCGCCATGGGCAAAATCATACATTGGATAAATTTTCCAATCATTTCCAGTTCTGTGATGATGACGATGCAAAACTCTATAAATCAATGGATCACGCATTAACATATTTTTAGAACTCATATCGATTTTGGCCCTCAAAACGTGTTTTCCTTCTTCGAAATCACCATTTTTCATTGCTTCAAATAAAGTCAAATTTTCATCAATAGATCTATTGCGAAAAGGTCCATCAACTCCTGGTTGTGTTGGTGTTCCTTTTTGATTTGCCATATCTTCCGAAGATTGAGAATCTACATAGGCTTTTCCGTTTTTTATCATCAAAACAGCCCAATCATACAACTGTTGGAAATAGTCAGATGCATAGCGTTCTTCTGCCCAATTGAAACCTAACCATTGTAAATCTTCTTTGATTGCATCTACATATTCTTGCTCTTCTTTTGCTGGATTAGTATCGTCAAAACGCAGATTTACAGGCGCATCGTACTTGATTCCTAAACCGAAATTCAAGCAAATTGACTTGGCGTGACCAATGTGTAAATATCCATTTGGCTCGGGCGGAAAACGAAAACGTAATTTATTTTGAGGAAAACCACTTGATAAACTGTCTTCTATTATTTGTTCAAGGAAATTTAAAGATTTATCTTCTGTAGACATTATTTTGTTTTATTTTAGCAAAGATAAATAAATGTTGTTAATTTGGTTAATCGTTAATTTGGTTATTTGATAAAAAATGATTTAAAATCAAATAACTCTATGACATAACAAGAAAATAAACTTAAAAATGGGCAAAATAAAACTATCAAACATTCGTACATTTTCTTATCATGGATGTTTGATTGAAGAAAGCAAAATAGGTTCAAACTATCGTGTAGATCTTGAAATCGAAACTGATTTATCAAAATCGGAAATTTCTGATGATCTCAAAGATACAGTCGATTATGTACTTTTAAATCAAATTGTTGTCGATGAAATGTCGATAAGAGCCAATTTATTAGAAAATGTTGCTAGACGAATTATTGATAGTTCAATGGATAAAATTTCAAGTTTAACTTTTATAAAGGTGGCTGTTTCTAAATTAAATCCTCCCATTGGTGGCGATGTTCAAGAAGTTACGATTGAAATTGAAAGATTTAGGAAATTTTAAAAAAATTATCTTTAAAATTTTAACACTAAACAAAAAACCTTCAAATTTCTTTGAAGGTTTTAGAGGCATCGTCCGGATTCGAACCGGAGTAGGAGCTTTTGCAGAGCCCAGCCTAGCCGCTCGGCCACGACGCCATTATAATAGCGGATTGCAAAAATAACATTTTATTCCAAATATAAAAATTTTATTTCTCTTTTGGTTCAATTTTCTCTAATGCTTTTTTTACAAATTTTTGGTCACTTGGAAACCAACCTTGTAACATTATAGAAACTCCAAAAACTATTAATAAAAGACTAGTTATTTTTTTTATTTTTAAAATATTTGATGAAGTCATTTTACTTTTTAATTTTTTAGCTAAAACCATTTTTACAATATCAACTAATAAATAGGTTATAATTACCGAAGAAAAAAATAATAATAATCTTGATGTTTTTAACTCTAAAACAGGTCCAAAAGTTAGAAATATTAAAAACCAAAAACCAAGAACTCCGACATTTATAAAATTTAAGAAAAAGCCTTTAAAATAAAGACTTCGATAATCTTTTTTAACTAATTCAAGTTGAATACTTTCATCACTTTCATCATTGTTTTTTGAGTTTTTTTTCAGTTTTAGATACGATATTATTCCATAAGTTATCATAATTAAACCTCCAAAAATATACAATGCTGGTTCGTCTTTTATAGAATTTATCAATCTGTAACTCGAAAAAACGGCTATTGCAATAAAGGCAAAATCAGCCGTTACAACTCCTAAATCAAAAACTAATGCCGCTCTAAATCCTTTTGTTGCAGCCGTTTCTAATACTATAAAAAAAGCAGGACCTACTAAAAAACACAACAAAACTCCTAAAGGAATCGCCATAAGTACATCTTGAACCATATTTTTTCTTTTGAATTATATCAAAAATACTAAATTAATTTTTAAACTCTTCTATAGTACCTCCAAGAAACGTTTTTTGATTAATTTGTTTAGGCTTGCCATAAATAATTATTTTTCCTCCAGCACGCACTTTTGCGTCTACAAGATTTTTTGCCTTTATTTCTGCTCTTCCTCCAGCATTTACTGCTATTATGATTTGATCTGATTGTAATTTACTTGCTTTATAAATTCCTCCAGAATTCAATACTATATCTTGATTTTTTGCAATTCCTTCTAAAATAATTCGTGATCCAGAAGATGCTCTAGCATTTATTTTTTCAGTATTTATTTTTAGATCAACTTCACCACCTTCTTTAGTAATAATCATAAAATCAATAGATTCTATAGTTTCTTCAGAAGCAATTTTAGATTCTTCATTGGCTTCAACAGAATCTAAATTAGTATAAAAAACTGTTGCAGAAATATTATCTCCATTAAAAGATTTTGATAATGGCATTCTAATTTTTAGTTCTCCATTTTTATTTATTAATTCAACTTCGTTTGCATCAGATCCATTTATGATAATCTTGTTTGCATCAGATTTTATTAGTAAAACGTCAATTTTATCAAATGAGGTTACTTTGTTAAACTCACCAATATCTTTAGTAATTTGGCTAAAACTGTAATTAAAAATTACTGTAAAAGTTATAAAAAATATCTTTTTCATAGTATTTATATTTAAAAAGTTATAATAATAAATTACCTCAATCAAATAAGATCAATAACTATACCTTCTTTTAATTACTTCTCCTCAAATAATAAAAATCCAATTGTTTCTTGACTAAATCGGCAGTTTTTACTTTAACGTAAATTTCGTCTCCTAATTGTAAAATATTTTTAGTGGTTTGTCCAACAAGCGCATATTGTTTTTCGTCAAATACAAAATAATCATCTTTTATTTCACGAATTCGAACCATTCCTTCGCATTTATTTTCAATGATTTCTACGAAAATTCCAAATTCAGTAACTCCAGAAATTACACCAAGAAACTCTTGGTCCATATGGTCTTTCATATACTTTATTTGCATATATTTCACAGAATCGCGTTCGGCTTTGGTTGCTAAACCTTCCATTTGTGAACAATGCAAACATTTAGATTCATACAATTCTTGATTAACAGATTTTCCAGCATCTAAATAAAATTGCAATAAACGGTGCACCATAACATCTGGATAACGACGAATTGGCGATGTAAAATGACTATAATAATCGAATGATAATCCGTAATGACCAATATTTTCGGTTGAATAAACGGCTTTACTCATAGAACGAATCGCTAATGTATCAATCAAGTTTTGTTCTTTTTTGCCTTGAACTTCTTTCATTAATTCATTCAAAGCATGAGCTACCGAACCTGAATTAAAATCGACAGAATATCCAAATTTCTTAATCAATTCTGACATTGCCAATAATTTATCTTCGTTGGGTTCGTCGTGAATTCTATAAATAAAAGTCTTTTTTTGTTTGCCAATATATTCTGCAACTTTCTTATTTGCCAAAAGCATAAATTCTTCAATTAAATGATTAGAATCTTTACTTTGCTTGAAATAAACACCTTCTGGATTTCCAGTTTCGGATAAATTAAATTTAACTTCGACTTTATCAAATGAAATTGCACCATCGTTCATACGTTTTTCACGCATAATTTTGGCTAATTCATCGAGTTTTAAAGTTGCAAAAACAATTTCGTCTGAAACTTTATAAGATGCACCAGTAATTGAAGTTTCTAACGGAATTATATTTTCTTTAGTCTCAATTATAAACTGCGCTTCTTCATACGAAAATCGTTGGTTCGAATCGATAACCGTTCGACCAAACCATTGGTTTTTTATTGTTGCTTTTTTATCTAATTCAAAAATTGCCGAAAACGTATATTTTTCTTCATTTGGTCGCAACGAACAAGCAAAATTAGATAAAACTTCGGGCAACATTGGCACAACTCTATCTACTAAATAGACTGATGTTGCACGATTATAGGCTTCGTCGTCAAGAATTGTTCCTTCTTGTAAATAATGCGAAACATCGGCAATATGAATTCCTATTTCATAATTTCCGTTTTCTAAAACTTTGAAAGACAGTGCATCATCAAAATCTTTTGCATCTTTAGGATCGATAGTAAAAGTTAAAGTTTGTCGCATATCACGACGTTTTGCAATTTCAGATTCTTGAATAGAAGTATCAATATTTTGCGCAAATGTTTCGACTTCTATCGGAAATTCTGATGGTAAACCATATTCTGCTAAAATTGCGTGAATTTCAGTATTGTGTTCGCCCGGTTTTCCTAGAACTTTTATTACTTTTCCAAATGGAGAATCGGCTTTTTTTGGCCAATCGTCAATGTGAACCAAAACTACATCGCCATTTTCTGCTTCTCCAAAATTATCTTTTGATATAAAAATATCAGTATACATTTTAGGATTTGCTGTACTTACAAATGCAAAGTTTGGTTGCATATTTATAACTCCAACAAAATCTGTTTTGTGTCGTTCTACAACTTCAATAACTTCACCTTCTGGACGTTTTCCTTTTCTACGATTATAAATATAAACTTTGACTTTATCTTTATCTAATGCTCGATTCAAATTATTGGTCGGAATAAAAACATCTTCGCCAAATTCTGGACAAATAAAATAAGCGGTTTTTCGACCCGTCATATCGATTGTTCCTTCGTAATAATCCTCGGAAATTGCTTTTACAAGATATTTTCCTGGCTCAGATTCTATAATCATTTTCGATGCTGCAAGAATCTTCAAATCGTGAATTATTTCGTTTCTCGATTTGGTATCGTCAACATCTAAAATGGCTGCAATTTGTTTATAATTGTATGCTTTATTGCTATTTTGGGTTAAAATTTTTATAATTTTATTCGAGAAATCTTTAGTATTATTGCTCGGTTTTCTTGGTTTTTTACTCATAATTCTTTTCTAATATTGGCTAAATTACAAAGAAGTATTAAGATATTAGAATTAAGTATTAAGATTTATCGAAATAATAACTTTGTATATTTACAAAAAAATAAAATATGGAAGATTTTCAAACTATTGCAACCTTTAATTATACTCACGAAATTGTGGTTTTAAAATCAATTTTACAAAACGAAGGAATTCCATTTTTATTTCAAAATGAAAATTTAGTTTCTATTGACCCTTTTGCAAGTTTTGCTTACGGTGGTATTATTCTAAAAATTCATAAAAACGATTTCGAAATTGTTCAATCAATTTTAGATGATTTGAATAATAGAATGGAAATTGTTTAAAAATCTTGAATTCTGAAAGTTTTCAACATTTAATAAAAACAAAATAAAAAAAGATTTAAAAAATTAAATTTTTGATGGTTATGATAGCGTGTTAATAGTTAGAATAAAAAATTAGAAATTAAACAAATTTATAGTTTTTGATTTTTTATAATGATTTATGAACATCGTTTTCAGGTTATAAATGTTTCATTTTAAAGCAATTTTAAAACTTTATAAACAATGGTTGATAACCTAAAAAAGTAAATAATTGTAAATAAGATTTTATAAAAAACTTGTTCATAAACTAGAATTTTATATTGATAAGTTTTCTAAAAATAATGCAAACTAAATTAGGATTTCTAGTTGCGATTTTTGCACTACGAATTATATCAATACAACTAAAAAATAGTTCTAAAAATCTATCTAAAGTTATGAACAAAAGTTGTTAAATTAAGTTTGGTTGATAGTCAACGATTTGCAGTTTTTTATGAACATTAGAAAAATATTATTTATAAGTTATTGATTGTAAATAAATTATAAATATTATAAAAACTAAACATTTGTTAATGAATAGTTTGAGTATTTAAAATTAGAAAGAATTTTGTGCTCTAAATTTTCGGCAATCTTCTTGATAAACAATTGGGTCGAACTTGCCTTTATTTCGTTTTAAATGTTCTAAAAAAACAAAACATTTTTCTATTTTGAGTTGCGAATTTTTAGTCTTTGAAATAAAAACCAAGAAACTTCTTTTGCGTCCAGGTGTTAGTTTTTCGAATAGCGAATTTCCATCAGGATCAGAAAATAAAACTTCTTGTAGTTCTTCGCAAATTTCGAAACCAAGTTCGCTTGTATCAGGAATAATTTCAACTAAAAATTCTTCGTTTGGATCTAACTTTAAAGTTTTAATTTTATCACGACCCAACATAATGTAATGAAATGTTTTTTTCGGAATCATCGCACAATGAAAAGTCAAATCATTATTTATAGTACAAATAATGCGTTTGTTTGGCGCAAGCACAATCATTTCTTGATAAATTTCATTAGGAATAATGATGATCGAAGTCCAGAAAATTTCGCTACCTTCAAATCTTGAAATATTTGCAGTAAAATTCATTATAGAATGATTATTTTTGTAAAGATAATAAATTGAAATTGGTCAACAACTTGTTGACTAATTTCAAAAAGATATTTCGTCCTGTATATATAGAAGAAATAGAAAACGAACTTAAAGATAAATTAGAATGAAAATCGCAATAGGAAACGACCATGCTGGTCCAGAATATAAATTTGCAATCGTAAAAATGCTCGAGGCAAATGGTCACGAAATCACCAATTATGGAACTGATTCAATAGATTCTGTTGATTATCCAGATTTTGGTCACGCCGTTGCAAAAGACGTAAACGATGCAAAAGTCGATTTTGGAATCATTATTTGCGGCAGCGGAAATGGCATTGCAATGAGTGCAAACAAACACCAAAATGTGAGAGCGGCTTTGTGTTGGACTAAAGAAATTGCCAGTTTGGCACGACAGCATAACGATGCAAATATTATAAGTATTCCAGCAAGATTTACATCGATTCCACAAGTTTTAGAAATGGTAGATACTTTCCTTAAAACGGATTTCGAAGGCGGACGACACGCAACACGAGTTGGTAAAATAATGTGTTAAAAATAAATTATGGCAATAGAAAACAAATATTCATCATTCTCTATAGAAGAATTAGTAAAAGAAGAATTGAAATTAAAAAATTTTCAAAAAGTATCGGTTGTCTTTTGTGTGATTTGTACTTTTTCAGTTTTGATTCAAGTTTATAAAAAATCACCAACAGGATTATGGTCTTCGTGGTCTATATTGATTGCGTTATTTTTTATGGCAAAATTTGGTGGCGATTTAAAGAAAGTTCGAGAAGAAATCGAAAAACGGAAAAATTAAGTTTTGTCACACAACCACGCACATCACGAAGTAAAAGGTAAAAATCTTTTATTTTCAATAGTTTTAAATATTGTAATCACGGTTGCACAAATTGTTGGTGGCATTTTTTCAGGAAGTTTGGCATTAATTTCGGATGCTTTACATAATTTTTCAGATGTTTTGTCATTGATTTTCAGTTATATTGCCAATATTTTATCAAAACGAAAAGCATCAATCAATCAAACATTTGGCTACAAACGTGCCGAAATTATTGCAGCATTTGTCAATGCAATTTCACTAATGATTGTTGCAGTTTTCTTAATATTCGAAGCCATTCAACGATTTTCGAATCCAGAACCGATTAAATCAAATTTAGTTATTTGGATGTCGTTATTAGGAATTGTTGCCAACGGATTATCGGCATTATTACTCAAAAAAGATGCTGATCACAACTTGAATATGAAATCGGCTTACATTCATCTTTTTACAGATATGATGGCTTCGGTGGCGGTTTTAGTTGGCGGAATTTTAATGAAATATTACCAAATTTATTGGATTGATAGTGTTTTGACATTTGCAATAGCGATTTATCTCATTTATATTGGTTACGATTTATTGATAGAATCTACTAGAATTTTAATGCTTTTTACTCCTTCGAATATTGATATTAAAGAAATTGTTCGTGAAGTACATCAAATTTCTGGTGTTAATAAATTGCATCACATTCACGTTTGGCATTTGAACGAACACGAATTGCATCTTGAAGCGCACTTGGATTGTTCTAATGATATGAAAATGAGTGAATTTAATGTTTTATTAGAAAAAATAGAACAGATTTTATTAGAAAAATTCTCAATAAATCATATTAATATTCAACCCGAATATCAAAAATTAGATTCTAAAGATTTTATTGTTCAGGATTAAAATTAATATTTGAATCACAACTATCCCAAAAAACTTCAATAAATAAGAAGTTTTGGAGGTTTTATGACGAAACAAAACCATCCCCAAACCTGAACCAAGACTTCCGCCAACAGCAACAAAAATTAAAAGTGTTTTTTCAGGAATTCGAAATTGATTTTTAATTGCTTTATTTTTATCATACCAAATTACAATAAACCCAATAAAATTGATAGTAAAAAAATAAATTAAAATACCAGACATACTTTTTGAATTGCTGTAAAGATATTATTTTTGTCAGTGAATTTGAAAATCTTAATTCGAAAAATCCTAATTCCTAAATCAAAAAATGACCAACATACAATTCATAGCCAAACAAGTAGCAACTTTGCCCAAAAATATCGAAGCAACCGTAAAATTATTAGACGAAGATTGCACGATTCCGTTTATTTCTAGATACAGAAAAGACCAAACTGGCAATCTTGATGAGGTTTTTATAGAGCAAATTGCAAAGTTAAATAAGCAATTCGATGAAATTATAAAACGAAAAGAATCAATCTTAAAAAGTATTGATGAGCAAGGTCAACTCTCGCCTGATTTAAAACTTAAAATTGAAAATAGTTTCGATTTGCAAGAACTCGAAGATATTTATTTGCCGTTTAAAAAGAAGAAAAAAACCCGTGCCGATGTCGCTCGTGAAAATGGATTGGAACCATTAGCCAAATTAATTTTAGCACAGAATAATGATGATGTCGATTTCTTGGCAACACAGTATATCAATGAAAATGTTATTAACGAAGATGCAGCATTGCAAGGTGCAAGAGATATTGTTGCCGAATGGATAAATGAAAATATTGCCGTTCGACAAAGTTTGCGACGCTTGTTTCAACGAAAATCGGTTATAGAAACCAAAGTTGTTAAGAAAAAATCCGAAGAAGAAGCGGCACAAAAATTTGTACAATATTTTGAATGGTCAGAAAATTTAGCAAAAACGCCTTCGCACCGATTACTAGCAATGCTTCGTGCTGAAAACGAAGGATTTATAAAGTTAAAAATCGAAGTCGATATAGATGAAACCTATGATTTAATTGATAATTTAATCATTAAAAACAGCAATTCGCCAGCAATCTCGCACGTGCAATTGGCAATTGAAGATTCGTATAAAAGATTATTAAATCCTGCCATTTCAAACGAAACTTTGCAAGAAGCCAAAGCCAAAGCAGATGTTACTGCAATCAATGTTTTTGCCACCAATTTGGGGCAATTGTTATTGGCGCCACCTTTGGGCGAAAAGCGAATTTTGGCAATTGACCCAGGTTTTCGCAGCGGTTGTAAGATTGTTTGTTTAGACGAAAAAGGTGATTTGTTGTACAATGAAACCATTTATCCGCACGCACCACAAAAAGAAGATGCAATGGCGATGAAAAAAATTCGTTCAATGGTAAATGCCTATTCAATTGATGCAATTTCTATCGGAAACGGAACTGCAAGTCGCGAAACTGAGTTTTTTATCAAGAAAATTACGTTTGATAAACCGGTTCAGGTTTTTGTAGTTTCTGAGGCTGGAGCATCGGTTTATTCTGCCAGTAAAATTGCTCGAGACGAATTTCCTAATTATGATGTTACAGTTCGTGGATCGGTTTCGATTGGTCGACGATTATCAGATCCGTTGGCAGAATTAGTAAAAATAGACCCAAAAGCAATAGGAGTAGGGCAGTACCAACACGATGTTGACCAAAGCAAATTGAAAGATGAATTAGATGCGACCGTTATTCGTTGCGTAAATTCGGTTGGAATAAACATTAATACGGCAAGCAAGTATTTGCTGAGTTATGTAAGTGGAATAGGGGAGAAGTTGGCAGAAAATATCGTTCAATACCGATCTGACAATGGGCCATTTGAAGACAGAAAACAACTCAAAAAAGTACCAAGATTGGGCGACAAAGCCTATCAACAAGGCGTGGCTTTTATCAGAATCAAAGACGGAAAAAATCCCTTAGATAATTCTGCAGTTCATCCAGAAGCCTACGGAATTGTTGAGAAAATGGCAAAAGATTTAAAACTTTCTGTCAATGATTTGATTGCCAATAAAGAAAAAACGGCTTTGGTAAAACCAGAAAATTATACAACTCCTGAAATTGGTTTATTAACCTTAAAAGATATCATCAAAGAACTCGAAAAACCAGGTTTAGACCCAAGAAAATCTGCTAAAGTCTTCGAATTTGACCCAAATGTAAAAACCATAAAAGACGTTCGAACCGGAATGATTTTGCCCGGAATTGTCAATAACATTACTGCTTTTGGTTGTTTTGTAGATATTGGCACCAAAGAAAGTGGTTTGGTTCATATTTCACAACTCAAAGCAGGTTTTGTGAGCGATGTTAACGAGGTTGTAAAACTCCACCAACACGTTACCGTAAAAGTAGTTGAGGTTGACGAAGATAGAAAACGAATTCAGTTGACGATGGTTTTGTAGAAATTTTGTATTTTTGAAAAAATTAATAAAGTTAATGGATTACAGATTAGAACAACTTGAAGATAAAAAATTTGAAGATTTAGTAAATACAATTTGTCAAAAAATATTAGGTATTGGTATCATTGAATTTTCCGAGGGAAAAGATGGAGGAAGAGATGGAAAATTTTCAGGAACGGCTAATCATTTTCCATCTGAATCTGAATCTTGGAAAGGAAAATTTATTATTCAATCTAAATTTACAAGTAATTCTCAAGCTTCGTGTTCAGACAAAGAGTTTGAAACCTTAATAAATATTGAAATTCCAAAAATAAAAAAGTTAAAAGATAACAATGAAATTGATAATTATTTAATATTCACTAATAGAAAATATACTGGGATAAAAGGGGAAAGACTTTTAAATAATATAAAGAAGAAAACAGGTTTAACAAATATAGAAATTTTAGGAAAAGAGACTATTAATAATCGATATTTGAATCAAAACAGAGATATTATAAAGGCTTTCGGTTTAGATAAACATCATATCCCATTTGATTTTTCTGACGAAGAAATAAAAGAAATTATTTTAGAATTTAAAAAACAGTTATCTAAGATTGCCGAAGATATTAAAGCAAAAGTTGAAGAAGTTAAATATGATTTTGATAAAATAGAAATAGACGAAAAAAACAAAAAGAATTTATTAAGTAAAGAATATTATGAAAACGAAATTTTGTTGAAATCTTATTCAGAATTTATAGAGATTCAAAATTTTTTAGAAGACGACAAAAATTCAGATTTAAGAGACTATTATTTTGATATAACTTCAGAATTAAGCGGGTTGATTACTTTGAAAAGAGATAACTTTGATTTGTTTGATGAGGTTTTTATTTTTATTTATCAAAAAATAGCAGACGGAAATAAAGAATTAAAAGGAGGAAAAAGACATATATTTACATTTTTACATTATATGTATATGAATTGTGAAATAGGATTAAAATGATAAAACCAAATCGACATACTAATCCAGATTATTCGGTAATAAATATTAGCGCATATATAATAAAATTATTAAGAGCGCAGTATAATATTGAGTATGACAAATTACAAAGAAAAGTTATAAATGAACTAGGTGAAAAAGCAAAGGAAAATTATCCCTATGCTTTGAATTTTTTATTCATATTAGATAAAATCAAATATCAAGAATTAACAGATACTTTTATTTTCAATGAAGTTAAGTAAATTATATTGTAACAAAGAAAATTTTAAAAAAATTTCATTCAATTTAAATGGATTAAATGTGATTTATGCTGATGTTCAAACAGATTTAAAAGATAAAAAAAATTCTCACGATCTTGGTAAAACTAAAGTTGCTGAATTAATAGATTTTTTGTTGTTAAAAAAAATTGATAAAAAAGATTTTCTTTTAAAACTTATTGATGCCGATAATAAATCGATTTTTAATGAATATATTTTCTATTTAGAAATAGAACTCAATGAAGGACAATTTTTAACTATAAAAAGAGGAATAGATAATAATACTAAAATATCATTTAATATTTCAGAAGTAAGAAGTCAAGATTTTCAACCCCCATTAAATTTTTACTACGACAATATTTCAATTGATAAAGCCAAGCAAATTTTATCAGAATCTTTAAATTACGCCTTTTTCTTCGATAAAAATTATGATTATAGAAAAGTGTTAAGTTATAGCCTAAGAACGCCTCCTGACGATTACAAAGATGTTTTTCAGTTATCTAAATTTTCAAATGGCAAACACAAATATTGGAAGCCATTTATTTTTGATCTATTAGGGTTTGATGGCGATTTATTACTTAAAAAATATGAAAACGATGATGAAATAGATGAGTTAAATGGATTTATTGGAACTCTTAGAAAAGAATATAAAATTGATAAGAAAGATAGAGATTCATTAATTGCTGAAAAAAGATCAATTGAAGAAAATAATTTAGAAATTGAAAAGAAAATAGACGCTTTTAATTTTTATGAACAAGATAAAAAACTTATACAAAACGGTATATTAGACATTGAAAACTCAATAAGTGAATATAATTCATTATCATATAATTTGAATTATGAAATTGACAAATTAAACAAATCAGTTCAAAATAATTTTGCATTTGAATTAAACAAAGTTCAAAAAGTTTTTGAAGAGACGGGAATTTATTTTGGAGATCAAATCAAAAAGGACTACCAAGAATTATTAGAATTTAATTCTAAAATTACAATTGAAAGAAATAAGTTAATCAAAAAGATTTTATCGAATAAGCAAAAAGAATTAGAACTAATAAATTCAAAATTAATTGAATTAAATTCGAAGAAAGAAGACCTTTTATCTGTTTTACAAGACACAGATACTTTTAAAAAGTTTAAAACATATCAAAAATCGTTAGCAAAAAAAGAAGAAGAGCTTAGCATTGTTAATTCTAAAATTAATTATATTGATTTAATTTTTTCAAAAGAAGATGAAATTGAAGATAAGAAAAGTGATATTGAAAGCACTATTGATAAGTTAAAATTTTTATCAAGAAATACAGAGCTGAACGAGAAATATGATGATATAAGAAAAAAGTTTCATTCTTTTTACAAATCCATTATGGATGAAAGTGCAAATATTTCTTGGCACTTAAATACAAATAACAATATTGAATTTCCCCCACCCAAAGTATTAGATAGTTCTAATAGAAATACTGCAAAAGATGAAGGAACAACTTATAAAAAAATATTGTGTGTAGCTTTTGATTTAGCAATATTAACAAGTTATAACAGTCAATCTTTTTTTAGATTTATTTATCATGACGATGTACTTTCAACCCAAGATAATGGAATTAAATTAAGATTACTTGAATTACTTGATAAACTTTTAAAAGAGTTTAATATTCAGTATATTTTATCAGTAATTAAATCGGATTTACCTATTGATGAACAGGAAGATATTGTTTACTTTGAAGACAATCAAATTGTTTTGAGACTAAATGACAAAAGTGAAGAAGGAACACTGTTTGGGTTTAGTTTTTAAGATGTAAACGAAGTTGTAAAACTCCACCAACACGTTACCGTAAAAGTAGTTGAGGTTGACGAAGATAGAAAACGAATTCAGTTGACGATGGTTTTGTAGAAATTTTGTATTTTTGTAACTATGAACAAAGAAATCACTATTAACGACTTTTCTAAACATCTTTTTTGGGATGTGGATAAAGATAATTTTGACTTAAAAAAATATAATGTTCAGTTTATTGCTAAAGTATTAGAATATGGAAACTGGCAAGATTGGAAAATGCTAAATGAATTTTATGGATTAGAAACTATAAAAGAGGTTTCGTTAAATTTAAGAAGTTTAGATGCTGTTACACTTTCTTATTTATCTGCAATTTTTAATATTAACAAACAAGAATTTAGATGTTACAAACACAAACAGTTGTTCCCGAACTTATGGAACTCTTGATATCATTCAAGAAGTTATAAAACTATAAAAAAGCGTTCCAAAAGAAAAGGTTTTTTTGCCGTTTGTTTTCCTCTTTGTCATCGCCCCAACTAAACCAATCTTTGGTGGTTTCGGTTAAGGTTGTTTTTAATTCTTTAGAATTATATGTTTTTTTAGCCAGTACTGGTTTTATATCATCGCTAATTATTGATGTAGTTACTTTTGTAGCAATAAACGACGTGTATAATCTTGGTATTGTGAGTCCTAGAATCATTCCAGGTAAACCGTTTATGGAGCATGGTCCGCCAGAAATAGTAATATCGTCTGTATAAAAAGCAAAAACATAAACATCATCAAATATTTTGCCTACCGCTTTGCGGCAATTATAACCTGCAATTTCTCGATTTTCGTTGGTAATTTTCCATTCTATATTGCCAATACTGTCGTTCATCACAAAGGCGGTACCTGCAATTTGTTTTTGGCTATTCATCGTTTTTGAAGTAAAATCATAAAACCAAATATTCTCTTCATCTTCGTCTTTTTCGTACTTTGCAATTTTAGTTTTTGGACTCCAACGTTCAAACTTATAAATGCTTTTGTTGTTTGCAAATGAATAGTTGTAATAAGATATTTTTAAATCAGACATGTTATCTTTCATTTTTTCTGCCCAACTATCGTTGCTCATAGATTTTTTTAAATTGGTCGTTACTTCAAATTCAATTGTGGCTTTCTCAATAAATTGTTGAGAGAATAAAGGAGTTTTAAAACACGTTAATGCAAATATGAAAAGTAATTGTTTCATGATATTTAATTTTTTGAAATTTTTATTTGACATTGCCTTTATTTTTAAAGTTCCACGTGAAGCCAATCATAGCATATCTTTTTAGTCTATCATTTTGTACTTCGGCAATTGTGTTTTCGAAATTAAAACGTCGTATTCCAATATTCTGATTCAGAATATCTCTAACTAAAACATAAGCCGTGAATTCATCATTTCTAAAGGTGCGTTGCAACCTAGCATTCCACAATTGATTGGTTAAATTGTCTTGAAAATCGGCTGTTTTTTGACGTATAAATAAATTATAATCAGTCGATATCTTCCATTTTTCTTTAATAAAAACTCCAATTTCTAGACTCAAATTGTTAGTGTTAAATGATTTTATTTCGCTATTTTGACTTGTTGAATTTCTACTGTTCGAAAAATCATTACTTATCGAAAAATTGTATACTTTTTCCTTTTCTTTAGAAAGGTTTATTCCAAAACTAGAATTTATATTGGTCGAAGTGTTTTCAATATTATTGATGCTATTCTTTGATTTACTAAAATTTATTGACGGATTTAGGTTTATTCGCAAATCTATTTTTGGTATTTTAAAACCATATCCTAAATAATAACTACCCGAAAAATTACCATTTGTATTGATTGGCTTTGTTATTGTTTTGGCGTTTTCTAAATCAATATCTCGATTGAATGAAATTAAATTGCTTGTTGTTCTAAAATTTATGCTTTGATAGATATAGGAATCTGATAAAACATTGTAACTGTTTTGAGAAATATTGATGTTGTTCGAAAACGATTGTTTCAAATCTGGATTTCCAATTACTTGATTGAAAAAATCTTGATTATTTCGCAAAGGTTGCAATTGGTCAATTGTTGGCTGTTTTGTTGCACCGTTGTAACTAATTTGCAAGTTTGAATTGCTTTTGTATTTATAATTAAAATTTGCCGATGGAAAAATATTGGTAAAATTGCGATTGTATTGTTTGTTTAAAGTTTGATCCAGTAAGTCAAAACTTGTAAAACCAAGTCCATTGCCAATACTAAAATTGATTTTTTTTGCGGTATAATTTAATTTTACATTTGGTTTATGAACTGTAATTGTTTGTTTGAATTGGTTAGATAAATCGTTTGCTAAAACATCATAATTATTTGAAACTGGATTAAAATCATAAGTCAATTGATTGTTTTTTCCTTGATTACGATTGATTTCATAGCCTATTTGAAGTGTAAATTTCTTCGTTAACGGTTCAGAATAAGTCAAATTAACACTATTGTTATTATTTACTTTTTCACCAATTCTATTTTGGTTCAGGTTTATAGTATTTGATAAAACACCTAAATTATAACTTTCATTTTCTGATTTTAAAACATTTGTCGTATTGCTATTTAGCGAATTAAAAGTATAATTTACAGCCAATGTACGTCGTGCTTTTTTGAATTTATGTTTGTATAAAAAGCTAGCAAAATAACTTTTTTTATCAATATCAGAACTTGTGTTTATCTGACGTTTGTTTTTTAGAATATCATTTTCATCTGTCGTTTTACCATCTGTAAATTCACTACTTTCTGTATTATAAAAATTAGCCTTTGTGGTAATTTTCAGTGAATTCATAGTATCTAACTTCACATCATATACAGCATTTAATTTGAAATTACTTCGAAAAATGTTACTAACTTTATTAGTGTTTTCGTTGATTTGTGTGATTCCAAATGGAGTTTTATTTGAACTTCTGTTGTTGTTAGTGTAAATTTGATTGTTGTATTTTGGCGTTAGGTTCAAATTGTGCTTGTCATTCCATTTATTGCTGTATTGCAAGCCAGCATTAGTGTTTTTTATAAATCCATTCTGAGTATCAACTTGCGGTTCATCATCATTATTGCCACCAGTCCATTGGTAATTTACATTTCCATCGTCATCCATATTCATAGAAACATTTTCATTTCCGCCACCAAACTTGTCATTATCTTGCCAATCTAATCCGTCTTGACCAGTATTTCCATTAAGCAAAAAGCCAGAAATTTTTCTTTTTCCTTTGAAAGAACTAATTAGTAAATTGCTGTTGTATCTTGAATCTATTTCGGTTAATGGTCCATTGGCTAAATCCAATTTACCAAAATAACCTTTCTTTTTATCGTCTTTTAGTTTAAGATTGATGGTTTTTTGATTATTGCCATCATCTATACCCGTAAACTCTGCTTGGTCGCTTTTTTTGTCAAAAACCTGAACTTCTTTAACTGCATCGGCTCTTAAATTTTTTACTGCCATGCCAGGATCGTCACCAAAAAACTCTTCGCCATCGACCAAAACTTTCTTAACAGTTTCTCCCATGGCTTTTATTTCTCCGTTTTTATCAACTTGAATTCCTGGAAGTTTCTTGAGTAACTCTTCCACATTTGCATTGGCGCCAACTTTAAAATCGCTGGCTCTGTAACTAGTTGTGTCGCCTTTAATTCTTATAGAACCCGTTTTAATAATTACTTCTTGTAATAATTTACTTTTGCTAATTAAAGCAATGTTTTCTATTTTAGTTTGGTTTTCTTCAATCGAAATTTCATCAGTATAATCTGCGTATTGACTGTGAGAAGTCATTAAAATAAACTTTCCTGATTTTAAATTTTTAATTTCAAATTTCCCATCTTTATCTGAACGAACAAATTTGTATAAAATAGAATCCTTTGGAGTTAACAACGCTACTACGGAATTATAAACAGGTATTTTTTCACTATCAGCAACAATTCCAGTAAGTTTAGATTTTTGGGAGAAAGTGGAAAAAGAAAGGAATAATATTGTAATTACTATGTTGATTTTTGACATAAAGGGTTTTAATTCTTGTTAAAACAAATATAGGATAGTTTTTTTAGATTACTACTTTCAAATATTTGTTTTTAAAATAAGGATATTATGACAGTAATTTTACTAAAAAATCCCAAATTCTAAAAGTTTTAGAATTTGGGATATAATAATAACAATTAAAATTTAATTTATTTTTTTTCTTCTTCTTTTTTATCAGTAGACTCATCGCCTTTAGCTGCGTTTTTGAATTCTTTAACGCCACTACCCAAACCACGCATTAATTCTGGAATTTTTTTACCACCAAAAAGCAATAAAATAATCGCCAAAACCAAAATAATTTGCATTGGACCAACTTCTCCTAAAAATATTGTAAGTGCTTTCATTTTAGTATGATTTAATGCTACAAATATAACAACAAAAAAATATATCATTCATAAAACTGTTATAAATTTATATATTTGTGATATTAAACAGTTAAAATGTCTAAAAAGCAACTCAAACGACAAAAACTAAAAAAAAAACTCTTTACAAAAAGACGTTTAATAATTCTCAATGAAGATACATTTGAGGAAACATTTTCATTAAAATTAAATCTAATGAATGTTTTTGTATTTGCCTCATTAGGAACAGTAATCATCATAACAATGACTACTTTTTTAATAGCTTTTACTCCGCTTCGAGAATATATTCCAGGCTATGCTTCATCAGGATTGAGGCAAAATGCCATTGACTTGGCTTTAAAATCAGATTCATTATCAAATGCTCTAAAGAAAAATGAGGCTTATTTGCAATCAGTCGTTAAAGTTTTGAATGGAGATTTAGAACATCAAAAAGTCAATAAAGATTCAATTTTAGCCTCAAAAACGGAAGTTCCTCAAATAAACGACGTTCAAAAAAATGATGCTGATACTAAATTAAGAAACTTACTATCAGAAGAGGAGAAACTTGCAAATCCAAAACCAAATAAAAGTAAAACTAAATAATTCTAAAAACTGTTAGAGTTGAACAAAATTCTAGAATCCCAATTCCAAATTCTTTAAATTTCAAAATGTCTTTAAAAACTTTTTTATCTAAAATTTATGCCAGGCGGGTTTATAATCAAACGCAACTTTGGTCGAATAATCCCATAGCAACTCAACAAAAAGTTTTTTTGGATTTGGTTCGTCAAGCAAAAAACACTGAGTTTGGTAAAGATCATTTTTTTTCTGAAATAACAACTTATGATGAGTTTCAAAAACGAGTTCCGATTCGAGATTATGAAGCTTTGAGACCCTATGTTGATCGAGTTGTGGCTGGTGAAAAAGACATTCTTTGGAACGGGAAACCAATTTATTTTGCTAAAACATCTGGAACAACTTCTGGCGCCAAGTACATCCCTTTGACTAAAGAATCAATGCCAACTCATATTCAAGCGGCAAGAACAGCGATTTTGTTGTATATTCATGAGACAAAAAAATCTGCTTTTGTTGATGGAAAAATGATTTTTTTACAAGGAAGTCCAATATTGGAAGAAAAAAACGGAATTAAAATTGGCAGATTATCAGGAATTGTAGCACACTTTATTCCAAAATATTTACAAAAAAACCGAATGCCAAGTTGGGAAACAAATTGCATTGAAGATTGGGAAACAAAAGTAAATGCGGTTGTCGAAGAAACGTTTGATCAGAATATGACAGTGATTTCTGGAATTCCTTCTTGGGTTCAGATGTATTTTGAAAAATTACAAATCAAAACCAAAAAACCAGTTGGAGAATTGTTCAAAAACTTTAATCTATTTATTTATGGTGGCGTAAATTTTGAACCCTATCGCGCTAAATTTGAAAACATAATTGGCAGAAAAGTAGATTCCATTGAACTTTTTCCAGCATCAGAAGGATTTTTTGCTTACCAAGATTCTCAAAAAGAAAAAGGAATGTTGTTACTATTAAATTCGGGAATTTTTTACGAATTCATAAAATCAGAAGAATTTTTCTCTGATAGTCCTAAACGTTACACAGTTGGCGAAGTGGAACTAAATGTGAATTATGTTTTGATAATTTCCACGAATGCGGGACTTTGGGCATATAATATTGGCGATACAGTACAATTCACGTCATTAAAACCCTATCGAGTGATAGTTTCAGGTAGAATCAAACATTATATTTCGGCTTTTGGAGAGCACGTAATTGGCAAAGAAGTTGAATTTGCTATCAAAGAAGCCATGTTAAATACCAACATTTCGATAAATGAATTTACTGTAGCACCTCAAATCACACCAATTTCTGGTTTGCCCTATCACGAATGGTTTATTGAATTCGAAAAAGAACCCCTTGATATTCAAAAATTCGCATTATTGATTAATGATGAAATGCGTAAACAAAACATTTATTACGACGATTTGGTAGTTGGTAAAGTTTTGAAAAATTTAGTTATCACAAAAGTTCCTAAAAATGGATTTCAAGATTATATGAAGTCGATTGGGAAATTGGGCGGTCAAAATAAAGTTCCTAGACTTTCTAATGACAGAAAAATTGTGGATGAATTAAAAACAGAATAGGATTAAAATGCTAGAAAAAAGATTTTTAATATCAATGCTTTTTTTTAGCATTTCTCTCTTTTCTCAAATAAAAGGAAAAGTTATTGACGAAAAAAACCAACCAATTTCGTTTGTGAACATTGCAGTTGAAAATGAAAATAGTGGATCAACATCTGAAGAAAATGGCGAATTCAAGATCAATTTATCTGATAAAAACAAGAATTTAATTTTTTCGGCTTTAGGTTACGAAAAGAAAACTGTCAAAGCATCAGAATCGTTTGAGGTCAAACTAAAATTAAAAGAATTTCAATTAGATGAGGTTATAATCGCTAAAAGATTTGAAACAAAGGAAAAAGTAATAGGTGAAACTAAAAATCAAATTTGTCAAGCATTTGATAATGGACCTAGAATTGACATTAAATTTTTCCCAAATCTTCCTATTTACAAGAAAACAAAATTTATAAAATACATAACTATTTACACAGACAGTAGAATTGATAATGCTACTATTAAAATTCATTTTTATAAAGTGGATATCAATGGTTTCCCTGGCGAAGAAATGTTGAAAAAAGATTTTATAGTAACTGTAAAAAAAGGAACTATCAATACAATTTTTGATATCACAGAATTGAGTTTAACAATGCCTTTAAAAGGACTTTTTGTTGGTTTTGAGAAATTAATAATAGAAAAAAACAAATCAGAGAAAACAATTATAAATACAGAAACAAAAACTTCAAAACAACAGTTTACCTACTATCCTTTTGCAATGTATAATCGAGTGGAAAGCGAGTTTCAATTTATCTTTTCTGGCGGAAAATGGAATAAACAAACCGCTAATTCCAATAGTAAAATGATGATTTTTGAACCAGCAATAAAATTGATTTTAACCAACTAAACCATAAAATACCTATATTTGCAGGTTGTAAATAAAAAAAAGAAAATCTTTAGATAAAATTCTTATCGTTAAAAAGTGTTTTTTGAAAATTACATTTGACCTAAAAAATAAAATAATAAATTTTAAATGAAAGAAACTAAATACATATCTCGTTCGCGAGCTCAAGAATCCTCAGCTGCAATCGAGAAATTATATATCACAATGCGACACCTTTTTAACCGAGGTTTTTATAAACCAATGGGTGTTTCAGGAGAAACATTGCGCGAAGCATTGTTGTCATTACGACCAGAAATTTATGGAAGTATCGCTGAAGAAAAAGTTGAGTTATCAGGGTTATTATATGTCATAGAAAGACTTCCTGTTGGAATTGAAGAATGTAGATATATTAATTTAACATCAGACGAAGGATATTCAAAATCTCACTTTCAAGCAATTGTTCCACCAAAACGTCGTCGAAATTGTTACCGAATTGACGATGAGCAAATGAACATCGAAATCACTCGTGGTCGATCAGACATTTATGATATTTTGACACATTTGACCTTTATTTTTATCGAATCACATAAAATTAAAAACCGAGTTTTAATTGACGACGAAGGAAAAGTTTCACGCGATTGGGAAAAACTCGAGCAATTTGCATTGTTGACTAAAAAGTTAACATTAGTTGAAAAAGAAAAAGCGATTTCTCACACAGCAAATATTTTAGGAAGAACTTTTTCGGAGGTTTTAGACATTTATGATGCATTTGGAAACACGAGTCAACCAGATCGTTTTTTACATATAATATATTGGTTAGGGAAATTAGCACTAGAAGAAGTTTTAGACAATAACAAACGAACAATCACTTTTTCTCCAATTCTTAGAGAACGATTAGGCCATCACATTCATGGTGAAATTTGGGCAAATAATATCAAGAAAGTTTTAGAAGAAAATAATCTTTTTGATCGACCAATTCACGTTATTTCAGCGAATATGCATTCAGTTATGAATTCAATTTTCGCAACGAATGTGTTGAAAACAAAGTTCAAAGACAAATCAGATTTCTTTATTTATGAAGAACTAAGCAAATCTGGTGCTCACGATGTTCGAGATAAAGTAGAAGAAGTTGCATTGAAACACGGAATGTTTTCTTTGCCAGACAGTTCAGGAACTAATATTGATGTTCAAATTTTTGATACAGCCAAAATTGATTGGTCAAAAACATCTTTCACAAAAGCAAAAGTTGGAGACAAACCACCAGTTATAATCGTCATGGATTATGCTTTTGGTGAACAGGCTTACGAAACCATTGACGAATTATTAAAACCTTATAAAAAAGAAGTTTTTATAAACGTAGAATCAGTTTCAATAATGGGTAAAGCAGGAATCCTCGAAGGCGGAAAAGGCGACATCATGATTCCAAGTGCACACATCAATGAAGGAACCGCCGATAATTATACGTTTCATAACGAATTAACTGCAGACATGTTCAAAGGAAATGACATTCCTGTAATAGCAGGAACAATGGTTACGGTTTTTGGAACATCGTTGCAAAATCGAGATTTATTGAAGTTTTTCCACGAATCAACTTGGGGAGCCATTGGTCTTGAAATGGAAGGAAGTTATTATCAAAAAGCAATTCAATCAGCATCAAAAATACGTAAAAGTATTAATCCAAATGTAAAAGTCCGTTATGCCTATTACGCATCGGATAATCCATTAGAAACTGGAAGCACTTTGGCTTCTGGCGGATTAGGAACAACAGGTGTAAAACCAACGTATTTGATCACAATTAAAATATTAGAACAAATTTTCAATATCAATAATTAAAAAAATGAGTGCAAACACACCAAACAATCAAGATCAAGAAATTGATTTGTCATTATTGACCAAGAAAATAGGTAGTTTTTTCGAGGGAATTTCTATGTATATCTTTAAATGTATACTTTTTGTAAAAAAGAATATTGTAAAATTTGGAATTTTATTTGTTCTTGGTGCAGTTTTAGGATATTTTTTAGATATCAACTCAAATTCGTATGATTCAGAAGTTATTGTTGCACCAAATTTTGGAACAACAGATTATTTGTATTCAAAAATCGATCTTTTGCAATCAAAAGTAAAAAATGGAGACACTGTTTTTTTGAAATCAATCGGAATCAAAAATCCAGATGACATTGCAGTAATTGAAATAGAACCAATTGTAGATATTTATAGTTTTGTAAATAATTCAACTAGTGCTGCCAACGCAACTAACACACAAAATTTTGAATTAGTGAAATTATTTGCAGAAGATGGCGATATCAAAAAAGTTATCAAGGACAAATTAACTAGTAAAAACTATGCTCATCATTCAATTCATTTAACATCAACTAAAAAAGTTTCAGATACAGAAACCATTCAACCAATTTTGAATTATTTAGAGCAAAATCAATATTTCCAAGATGTTAGAAAAGTTCAAGTAAACAACATTAGTGTAAAAATGCAAGAAAACATTGGAATTGTTTCACAAATTAACGCTTTGTTAAATCAGTTTTCGAATTCAACCTCTAACAATCAAAAAAGTGATAAATTAGTTTATTACAATGAGAATACCCAATTAAACGAAATTATATCTACAAAAGACAGATTGATAACAGAAATGGGTAGTCAAAAAATAGATTTAGTAAATTTAAGCAAAATAATTAAAGACATTAGTAAAACTCTCAATATAAAAAACGATAAAGGAACAAATAATAAAATGAAATTTGTTTTACCAATACTTTTTTGTTTCTTATTTGTTTGTTATGGTTTATTTATGGCTTTTTATAGAAAACAAGCAGCAAAATTATTAAATCAATAATCATGAAAGGAATAATATTAGCAGGTGGTTCAGGAACAAGATTGCATCCGTTGACAATTGCTGTGAGTAAACAACTTATGCCAATTTATGATAAACCGATGATATATTATCCATTATCAACGTTAATTTGGTCTGGAATTAATGAAATATTAATCATTTCAACGCCACATGATTTACCACTTTTCAGAACTTTACTTGGCGATGGAAAAAAGTATGGTTGCAGATTTGAATATGAAGTTCAAGAACATCCAAACGGTCTTGCTGAAGCATTTATAATCGGAAAAAAGTTTATCGGAAAAGATAAAGTTGCTCTAGTTTTAGGAGATAACATTTTTTACGGAACAGGTTTAGCAGATTTGTTACAAGCCAACAATGACCCAGATGGAGGAATAATTTATGCCTACCATGTTCATGATCCAGAGCGTTATGGCGTGGTAGATTTTGATAAACATGGAAAAGTTTTATCAATTGAAGAAAAACCTGAGAATCCAAAATCGAACTTTGCAGTTCCTGGAATTTATTTTTATGACAATGATGTTGTTGAAATCGCTGAAAATATAAAACCAAGCCATAGAGGCGAAATAGAAATTACAGATGTTAATAAAGAATATTTGCGTCGAGGAAAATTAAAAGTCAGTATTCTTGATCGAGGAACCGCTTGGTTTGACACTGGAACTTTCAACTCATTAATGCAAGCGTCACAATTTGTTCAAGTCATAGAAGAACGACAAGGATTAAAAATCGGTTCAATTGAAGAAGCCGCTTTTAGAATGGGATTTATAGACAAAACACAATTAAAAGCATTAGCAGAACCGCTTTTAAAAAGTGGTTATGGCACACAATTGCTTGATGTTGCTAATGAATAACGAAACACTTTGCCAACAGATATGAATTTTATACCAACAAAACTTGCAGGTTGTTTCGTTATTGAACCTAAAATCATTAAAGATGATAGAGGCTATTTTATGGAAAGTTTCAATGAAAAAACTTTTCAAAAGGGTGTTGAACAAGAAGTTCATTTTGTTCAAGACAATCAATCTTTTTCATCAAAAGGCGTTTTGCGAGGTTTGCATTATCAAACAGGAATTCATGCCCAAGCAAAATTAGTTCGCGTTTTACAAGGTGAGGTTTTAGATGTTGCAGTTGATATTCGTCCAGATTCTGAAACTTTTGGTCAATACGAAGCTATTATGCTTTCTGCTGAAAATCAAACACAATTTTTTGTACCACGAGGTTTTGCTCACGGTTTTTTGGTTTTATCAGAAACAGCAACTTTTTTCTACAAATGCGATAATTTTTACAATAAAGAATCAGAGGGTGGATTGATTTATAATGATAAAACAATAAATATCGATTGGAAATTTCCAACAAATGATTTATTGATTTCCGAAAAAGATTTGGTTCAACCAAATATAGAAAACTCTAAGAAAGTATGGTAGTTTTAGTTACAGGAGCCAATGGTCAATTAGGACAAAGTTTGCAGTATATTGCTGGAAATTATCCTGATATTGATTTTAAATTTTGTGATTCTTCAACTCTCGACATTACAAATCAAAAAAATGTAAAACACTTTTTTGATGAATATGAACCAAATTTTTGCATCAATACAGCAGCATATACAGCAGTTGACAAAGCAGAATCCGAACCAGAAAAAGCATTTGCAATAAATGTAACTGGAGCAAAAAACCTTGCAGAAGTTTGCAAAGAATTCGATACAACATTAATTCATATTTCAACAGACTTTATTTTTGATGGAAATTATGATTTATTGTCAACCCTAGCGCAGTCGAAAGGTTATTCTGAAACGGATATTACCAATCCAAAAAGTGTTTATGGACAAACCAAACTCGATGGTGAAAAAGCAATTCAAGCCATTTTAAAAAAACATATAATTATCAGAACATCATGGGTTTATTCCCAATTTGGAAATAATTTTTTAAAAACCATGTTGAGGTTGGGTTCAGAAAGAGAAACTTTATCGGTTGTAAATGACCAAATTGGAACACCAACTAACGCAGTTGATTTAGCAAAAGTCATACTTAAAATAATTTTATTTTATTGTTCTGTTCCACCTTCGGGGGTTATTGGGCTTTTTGGAATTTACAATTTCTCCAATCTAGGACAATGTTCTTGGTTTGATTTTGCAAAAAAAATATTTGAAATACATAAAATTAATATAGATTTAAAACCGATTCCAACAACAAGTTATCCAACACCAGCCGAAAGACCAAAATATAGTGTTTTAGATAAATCGAAAATTATAGATACTTTTGGAATAGTACTAAAATCATGGGAAGAAAGTATTGAAAATATAAAAATATAAAAAACAACATTGAAAAAATTAGCCATTATTGGAGCCAGTTATTTACAATTAGCTTTAGTTGAGAAGGCTAAAACAATGGGAATAGAGACTCATTGTTTTGCTTGGTCAGAAGGCGCGGTATGCAAAAATGTTGCTGATTTTTTTTATCCTATTTCGATTTTAGAAAAAGAAGAAATTTTAGAAAAATGTTTAGCAATTGGAATTGATGGTATCACTACAATTGCTACAGATATGGCAGTACCAACAATTTGTTATGTTGCTGAAAAAATGAATTTAATTTCAAATAGTTCTAAAACAGCATTAATTGCAACGGACAAAGGATTAATGCGTCAAGCATTTTTAGAGAATAATTGTAATAGTATTAAGTTTGTTATTTCTGGACACGATAAAATAAATCTAGATAGTTTTAATTTTCCAGTAATTGTTAAACCAGTTGATCGCTCTGGAAGTCGTGGAGTAAATAAAGTAGAAATAAAATCAAATTTAGAAGATGCGGTTAAAAATGCCATTGAAGAATCATTTACTAAAAAAGCAATCGTAGAGGAATTCATCGAAGGTCAAGAGGTTAGTGTCGAAAGTATTTCTTGGAATGGTAAACATTATATTTTAGCAATTACTGATAAAACAACCACTGGAAGCCCAAATTTTGTCGAATTAGCACATCATCAGCCAAGTAATTTACCTCTTGAAATTCAGAATAAAATAAAAGAGCAAACAATTTTAGCATTAAATGCTATTCAAATTCAGTTTGGAGCAAGCCATTCAGAATTTAAGATAAATGATTTAGGTGAAGTTTTTGTTATTGAAGTAGGCGCAAGAATGGGTGGTGATTTTATTGGATCTCATTTAGTAGAATTGTCAACAGGATATGATTTTGTCAAAGCAGTAATCGATATTGCTTTAAATCAATTTGAAGTTCCAACTATTAAATACAATAGTTTTTCTGGAGTTTATTTTCTTTGTGAAGAAACTAAAAATTTATTGCCTTACTTTGAAAAGTATAATGATTTTGAAATTGAAAAAGAAATTCAAAATTTAGCATTTAAAAAAATTACAAATAGTAATGATAGATCAGGATATTTGATTTATAAAGCATCAAAAAAGATTCAATTAGTATGAAAATAGCGGTTGTAACAACACTTTATCGATCTAAAATATTTCTTGAGCAATTTGTTTTTGAAATTCAAGAAGCGTTAAATGCTATTGAATGTACAAATTATGAACTTGTTTTTGTAAACGATGGCTCTCCTGACGATTCTTTGCAGTTTCTAATTGATAAAAAGAAAATTATACCAGAAATCTCAATTATAGATTTATCAAGAAATTTTGGGCATCACTACGCCATTCAAGCGGGGTTGAATTATGCTACTGGGGATTATATTTTTCTGATTGACAATGATTTAGAAACTCCTCCAAGTATTTTAGTTGAGTTTTACAAAGAAATAAAAAAAGATAGTGAAATAGATGTTGTTTATGGATATCAAGAAGTTAGAAAAGGAAACTTTATTGAAAAATATTCAGGAAGTATCTTTTGGGTTTTGATAAATAAATTATCAGATACAAAAATACCACACAATATTCTTACAGAGCGATTAATGACCAAACAATATGTCGATGCATTATTAAAAATGCAAGATGCAAACTTGTTTCTTGGTGGAATGATGTATTGGGTTGGTTTTAACCAAAAAGGAGTTGCCGTTAAAAAAGGACAACGTGAAGGTTCGGGAACCTATTCAATGAAAAGAAGAGCCGAATTAATGCTTCAGGCAATAACTTCATTTTCAGGAAAACCTTTGGAATGGCTATTTTATTTTGGGTTAATTATTTCTTTTACAAGTATTTTGTTTATTGTTTATTTAGGCATTAGGAAAATTGTTCAACAAGATGAAGTGGAACTTGGTTGGACATCGATTATTGCAATAAATGTTTTAATTTTAGGGGTAATTTCTACATTTTTAGGAATCATAGGAATCTACATATATAAAATTTTTAGACAAGTTCAAGGAAGACCTAACGCAATAATTAAGAAAATATATGAATAAAATACTTGCGATTGTTGGTGCAGGTGATTTAGGACAGCAAATAGCACATTATGCTATAACTGACAATCATTATAAAGATGTAGTTTTTATAGATGATTTTATTACAGAAAAAATTATTTTAGGGTATAAAGTTATTGGAAAAACGGAAGATATCGAAATACTTTTTAAGCAAAAACTTTTTGACGAAATAATTATTGGAATTGGATATAAGCATTTGAAAGTTAGAAAAGAAATATTCAATAAATATTGTGATTTAATTCCATTTGGAAAAATAGTTCACTCAACATCTTGGCTTGACTCAACTGCAAGAGTTAATTATGGTTGTGTTATTTATCCAAGATGTTCATTAGATGCAAATGTTGTTATTCAAGAAAATACAATTTTGAATATTGCAACAACGATTGCTCACGATACAACTGTGGGTAAACATTGTTTTTTGTCACCATGCGTTGCAATTGCTGGATTTGTAAATATAAATGAGCAATGTATCATAGGGATAAATTCGACAATTATTGATAATATTTCCATCTGCGAACATACACAGATTGGTGGGGGCGCAGTTATTATTAAAAACATAGTAAAAAAAGGACTTTACGTCGGTAATCCAGCAAAATTTATAAGATAATATGATTCCATTTAATAAACCCTACCTTTCAGGAAACGAAACAAAATATATTGAAGAAGCTGTAAAATCAGGTAAAATTTCTGGTAATGGAATTTATACCAAAAAATGCCAAACTTTCTTTGAAGAAAACTATGGTTTTCAGAAATGTTTGCTAACGACATCTTGTACAGATGCTCTCGAAATGGCAGCAATTTTAATTAATATTCAACCTGGTGATGAGGTAATTATGCCAAGTTACACTTTTGTTTCTACCTCAAATGCATTTGTTTTGCGTGGTGCGAAAATTGTTTTTGCTGATTCAAGAAAAGATCATCCAAACATTGATGAGAATCGAATAGAATCTTTGGTTACTTCAAAAACTAAGGCAATTGTTCCCGTGCATTATGCTGGAGTTGCGTGTAATATGGACGTGATTATGGACATAGCAAAACGACATAATTTGTTTGTAGTCGAAGATGCTGCACAAGCAATAGATAGTTTTTACACTGGAAAAGAGGGTGTAAAAAAAGCATTAGGTTCGATCGGACATTTAGCAGCATTTTCATTTCATGAAACTAAAAATATTATTTCTGGAGAAGGAGGTATGTTGGCGATAAATGATAAACAATTTTGTGATAGAGCGGAGGTAATATGGGAAAAAGGGACGAATCGATCTGCTTTTTTTCGTGGTGAAGTTGATAAATACGGTTGGGTTGATATTGGAAGTTCGTTCTTGCCATCAGAAATTGTTGCTGCATTTTTGTGGGCTCAACTCGAGAATCTTGAGCAAATTCAAAAGAAAAGAAAAGCTATTTGGGATAGCTATAATTTGAAACTTCGTGATTGGGCAATTTCAAATAATGTCAAGTTGCCGTCAGTTCCAAACTATGCTACAAATAATGGACACATGTTTTATTTAACTTGTGAATCCATAGAACAACGAACCAAAATCATAAACGCTTTAAAAACCAAAGATATTCATCCTGTTTTTCATTACATAAGTCTACATTCAAGCCCATATTTTAAAGATAAACATGATGGTAGAAATTTACCAGAAACAGATCGATTTACAGATTGTTTGTTGCGTTTGCCATTGTTTTTTGAGTTGGAAAGTAATTTAGTTATTGAAGGATTTTTAAGTTAGATTTCACAGGAATTAAAGTTATTGTTAAATTTTAGAAAAAAAGTAAAAAAATAAAGATTTACTATACCTAAACTAAATCTTTCGGATTTAATAAATAACTAAAACAGTAAGTTTCAAGGTCAATAAAAACATTGCCTTCACTGTTAAATATAATTTTATAAATTTGCAAAAAAATAAAAAGTAATAAAAAGTAATAAAATGAAATACATAGATTTAATAAAAAAGAATAAATGGTTAATAATGATAATGATAACCGCTATCTTTTTGAGATTTTATCATTTATGTTTTCAAAGTTTATGGTTAGATGAAATTTACACCATGAATGTTTCTAATCCAAATCAATCTTTTGGAAAAGTCATTTCTGAAGTAAATGCAATTGAAGGATTTCCGTACTTATATTTCATTTCATTAAAAATACTATTTAGTATTTTTGGATATTCAGATTTTGTAGCAAGAGGGTTTTCAGCACTATTTGGAGTTTTAAGTGTATTTACTATTTATAAATTAGGAAAAGAATTGATATCTAAAAATGCAGGTTTGTTTGCAGCAATTATTCTATCTGTTAACGAATATAACATTTCAATTTCTCAAGACGCAAGACCTTACACATTCTATATTTTTTCTGTGATTTTAACTTTTTTATGTTTAGCGAAATTAATCAAAGAAAACAATAGAAAAAATGCATTAATTTATGGATTGTCTGTTGGTTTATTATTGAATACAAATTTTTTTGGTTTCATTAATGTACTCTCACAAATTTTAATTATTTTATTTTATATTTTTTTGTTGCCAAGTAAAAGAAGACTAATTGATTTTAAAAATTACATGATATCGGGCATATTTGCTCTTCTTTTAGCTCTTCCAAACTATCAAAAATTAATTAATTTAATATCAATAAAATCATTTTGGGTTCCTGCTCCAAAGTCTGATAGTTTCACAATAATTTTAAAAACGTTTATAGGAGAGTCTGACATGACTTTTTTTATAATAATTCCAATATTAATCTTTTATTTCATTCAACTTTTTAAATCAAAAGAAAAAATGGAATTTAGTTACGAAAATGTTGTTAAAAACAAACAAGTTTTTAGTTTCGTGATTATGTTTGTTTGGTTTTTCTTTTTCTTTTCTTTTTTAATGCTAAAGTCTTATGGAGAAGTATCATATGCATTACCTAGATATTTTTGTAGTATTTCTGTTATGTTTCCATTAGTTTTAGGAATTAGTATTCATTATATAAGAGAAAATTTTTCAAAATACATCGCTTTATTCTGTATTATTTTTTTTACTGTTACAAGTTTATACGTTAGAAATTATTACAGTTCCTATCACAATTCACAATTTAGAGAAGTCTCTAATTTTATAATCGAAAATAATAAAAACAATGAAACGGTTTATACTAGTTTAAAATATTGGTTTGACTATTTTTTAGTTAATAAAAAAAATAAAATCGACACAATAGAAAAGGTATCACTTGAGACAATTTTTACTGAAATGATGACCGATCCGTCAAAAATAAAGCCATTTTGGTATATAGACGCACATGGTAGACCTTTTATTTTATCCGAAGCGTCCCAACAATTTGTTAATAATAATTTCTATGTAGAAAACAATTTTGATGGTTATGATGCTTGGGGTAAGCATTATATTTTATTAAAAGACGTCCCAACAACTATTGATATAACAAAATTTAAAGATCTAAAGCAGAATAATGGAGATATATTCTTGTACAGTATTGAAAATTATGAAAATTCAAATAATATAGTAAAAACTTCTGGATGGGCCTATTTTGATAAACAAAGCTCGGAAAAAACAAATATTGGAATTGTATTTATCAAAGACGGTAAAGCAGAAAGATTAATAACACAAAAAGTAAACAGACCAGATGTTACCAGTTATTTTAAATGTGATTTCAACGCTGACAATTCTGGTTTTTCTTCAACATTTGATACTTCAAAATTAGTAAGTGGTAAATATCAATTGGCAATCTACATCAAAAACAGTGAAACTAACAAGGAAGGTCTAATATTAACGGACAAATTTTTGGAAAAGTAATATTGGTTTTATAAAAAAAACTATCTTTGCACAAAATTAAAAATAAATATTTTAAAAATGAAAAATTTTTGTATCTTGTTTCTTTCAGTTTTATTATTTGGTTGTAAAAACGAAAAAACAGTTGAACCTGTTAAAGAAAAGAACACAGTAAAAATATCTTTTGAATTAATTGTTAAAAAAGATGATAAAATGCACCTATACTTCACTCAAGACGGAACTTTAAACTTTGATGAAAAAAGTACAGTTTGGGCAACAGTAAAGGGAAGTGATGCAGTTCAAAGCGTTGTTTTTGAATTACCAGAAGATGCTGTTCCAACACATGTTAGAGTTGATTTTGGTTCAGGAAAAAATTTAGAACAATCAAATGTAGAATTAAAAACATTCAAAATTAATTACTTTGCCAAAAATTTTGAAGTAAGTGGTGTTTCGATTTTACAATATTTTTATCCAATGGAAGCGAATACTAAAATTGCCCCAGGAACATCTACTTTAGAAAGATTAAAAAAAGATCAAGAATCTGGTCCAATTCTTTATCCTCAAGTTGCTTTGACAAGTAAATTGAAAGAAATAATAACAAAAGGTTAATTTTCAAAACACCCATATTAAAAAACAAATCTATTAGATTTGTTTTTTTTGTTATAGATTATTCATAAATTGAAAACAAAAGTACATTCGCAATTAATTTATAGTCTTATTTTCAAACTTATTTCAATGATTATGGTGTTTTTAACCACATCAATAACATTTAAGTATCTTGAAAATAGTGACTATGGTATTTGGGTTACCATATATTCTATTATTTCTTGGGTTTATTTTTTAGATTTTGGATTTTCAAATGTAATAAAAACAAAATTGCCTACGTTACTTCAAGACAATGATAACCAAAAAAGTACTTTAATATCAACAGTCTATATTGGTCTTGGTTTAGTATCACTAACTATTTTATTATTATATTCAATTTTACAACTGTTTCTGTCATTTGGTAATTTTCTTAACATAAATAGTAGCAATTTTAATGCTATTTTATTTTTGAATTTATTTTTTTCATCTTTAATTTTAATAATAGGAAATTATAAGTCTTTGTATGCAGGGACTTTAAAAACTCATATTGTAGAATTTTCAATGATGATAATTCAGATATTTGTTTTTTGTTCTATTTATATAGTATTAAAATTCGATTTATTTGAAAACATTTACAAGATTACAATTATTTCCTATGTTTTTGGGTTAACAAACCTCTTGATTGGATTAATATTTACGGTCTATTTTTTTACTAAAACTAAAAACATAAAAATTTCTTTCAAATATTTTGATTTAGATATATTGAAAACAAATGCAAAATTAGGGCTTAAATATTTTATAATTCAGGCTTGTATGATTATAATTTATTCAACGGATTACTTATTAATAACTAAATATTTTGGAACAAAAGAAGTTGCGAATTATGATATTGTCCTAAAAATTTTTCAGACCCCAATGTTATTAGTAATTGCAGGATTATCACCATTTTGGGCTATTTTTTCTAAAACTTATGTAGAAAAAAAATACTTGTGGATAAAAAAAACATTGGTAATTTATAATATCTCATTCATTGTGTTTATAACTGGAATAGTAATTTTGACTTTAATTATTGATGAAATAATTTATTTATGGGTTAATGTTAAAATAGAAATTTCTATATCTCTTTTAATATCAATTTCTCTTTATGTAACAATGAGAGCCTTTACTGCTATGTATAATTATTTTTTGAATGGAATCAACAAAATAAATGTAACTTTGTACCTTACAATATTAGGAGCAGTAATTAATATTCCAATATGTCTTTTACTAATTAAATTTGATTTTGGTATTTCAGGAATAGTAGTAGGTACTTGTATAAGTATTTTACCAACAACAATTGTACTTCCAATTCAAACATTTAATATAATAAATAAAAAAATAAAGAATAACAATGATAATTAAGTTTATAAAAAACAAAATTAAAGATAAACTGAATAAACCTTTAAAGAGGAGAAAAAAATTATTAAGTCATTTTGGAATTACAAAAATTTTAGATGTTGGAGCAAATACTGGGCAATATGCAACTGAACTGAGGAAAATAAAATTCGAAGGACAAATTGTTGTTTTTGAACCAATAAGTAGCGTTTTTGAAGTTTTGAAAAAAAACTTAAATGCCGACTCTAAATGTAGTTTCAAAAACTTTGCACTTGGTGATAAAAACGAAACAAAAACTATAAACATTTCAAAAAATCTGGCTTCAAGTTCTTTTTTTTCAAGAGCAAAACATTTAGATGAAAGTGCCAAATATACAGAATATATTAGTGAAGAAAAGGTTGAAATAAAAGTTTTAGATAGTATTTTTGATTCTATTTGTGATTCAAACGATGTAGTTTTTCTCAAGTTAGATACACAAGGTTACGAGAAAAATATTTTGAATGGAGCACAAGAGTCATTAAAAAAAATTAAAGGAATTCAAATAGAACTAGCTATAAAACCGTCCTATGACGGAGCTCCAGGGTTTAAGGAAATTTATAAAATTTTAGAAGATTCTGGGTTTACATTATTTTCTGTAGAGGAAGGTTTTGAAGACGAAAAGACAGGTCAACTATTTGAAATAGATGCTATTTTCTTTAGACAGTAAACTTTACTTTAAATATTTTATTATAGAATTAAACCATATTTCATGTCACAAATATTTTTTTCGCAATTTAATCAAGACGAAATCATTAATATAATTTTAGAGAATAAAAAAGGAGGTGTTTTCGTTGATATCGGAGCATATGATGGAATAACATATTCAAATTCAAATTTTTTTGAAAAATCTAATGGCTGGACAGGAGTTTGTTTTGAACCAAACCCAATAATTTTCAAAGATTTATCTAAAGCCCGAAATTCCATATTGGTAAATGGTGGAGTAAGCGTTAAAAATTCTACATTAACTTACAAACGTTTTTCTGGAAATCAAGAGTTAGAAATGTTGAGTGGTTTTTCTGATTTCTTTAACGAAGAACAACTCTTTCGAATCGAAGATGAATTAAAAAATCAAAAAGATAGCGCATCAGAGTCAATTCCAGTCCAAACGTATGTTTTGGACGATATATTAAAAGAAAATAAAATCAATAAAATAGATTATTGCAGTATTGATACAGAAGGTGGAGAATTCGAAATTTTAAAAACAATAAATTTTGATGAAAATTATTTTTCAACTCTTTCAATAGAAGATAATTGTGAGCCACAAAAAGTCATAAATTACATGAAATCCAAAGGATTTGTGTTTCTGTTTATATGGAAATGTGATTTGTTTTTCATAAACAAAAAACTCAATTTAGGATTTAATTCAAAATTAAAACTTTCAAAATATTATATAAACTATCATTTAAAAAAGACAGGAATACTTTACAAGGCATTGAATTTTATGTATAAAACATTTATTAGCAAAAATCTTTAATAAGAGATATATTCAAATGACTGTAACACAATCAATTATTATTGCTACATTTAATTCTGGTAAAACATTACAAGCAACATTAGATTCTTTATTGTTACAAACATATAAAAATTTTGAAGTTATTTTAGTAGATGGACTTTCCAATGACAATACAATTGACATAATTAAAAGTAACGAAAAAAGATTTATAGATTCAAATATACCCTATATTTGGTCAACCGAAAAAGATTCAGGAATTTATGATGCTTGGAACAAAGCTCTAAAAAAAGTAAATTCTTCATGGATTTCCTTTTTGGGTTCTGATGACACCTATTATCCAAGTGCATTAGATACATATAACAAAGAAATTAGTAAATATCCAAATATTAATTATGTATCAAGTAAAGTGGAGTACATCAATTCAGATGGAAATATATTGATGATAATTGGCAAGCCATACGAATATAATCAAATGAATCGATACATGAATATTGCCCATGTTGGATCATTTCATAAAAAAGAACTTTTTGAGAAACATGGTAATTTTAATACTAGTTATAAAATAGTGGCTGATTATGATTTCTTTTTAAAATGTGGACTTGATATCAAAAGTCTTTACATAAATGAGGTAACTGCAAGAATGCTAAATACTGGAATTAGTAATAACAACGTAAAGAAAGTTTTTAAAGAAACATTAAAGATTCAATTAAATCATCAAAGAAATTCTAGATTACAGTGTTATTTTGAATACTATTTTTCATTTATAAGGATATTCAAAAATAAAATTACTCATGCAATCTTAGGTAGAATGTAATTCAATTATAAATGAAAATTAATGCTATCAAATTCTACACAATACTTTTTGTGATTGTAATATTCACTCAATTATATTTTACATTTAAAATCACAATTTTTATTCAACTATTTGTACTCTCAATTTTTTTTATTTTAGAGAGAAATACAATTTCATTACGTTTTTTAAAAACAATCGTACCAATAATTTATTTATTTGCAATTGGTCTTTTAGGAATGATTATTTACAGATACCAATTTTATAATATTAACAAAGATATTTTAAATTTTATTAAAACAATTTTTGGTTTTATTTTAGGTTATTTTTTTTACAAGAAAATAAATAATTTAAAGTTATTTGTAAAAACAATTGTAATAACAGGTTTTCTATCATCAATTGTACATTTCTTATTGATTCTTTCTATCCAAAAAATTTATAATGTTGCTGATTTAAGATCACAAGGAACAGATAATTTTATTGAATTAATGGCGGTATTGTTTTTATTATTTTACAAAAAATTTGAAAAAGAAAACTTATTTCAAAATACGCTTTTGCGGCGTATTCTTTTATTTACCATCATCATTTCAAGTGTTTTGTATTTTTCAAGAACAATGTTTATCATGACATTTATTGCGTTACTAACAATTTATGGATATACTACAATTACAATAAAAACGATAAAAGTCATTTCTGCTTTATTGAGTTTCACAATTCTTTTTTACATATTTCTATTTTCCATAAACATAAATAGAAATAAAGGTGGAGTTGAATCATTTTTATATAAACTAAAAAATGCACCGGCTGAAGTTTTTAAATCAAAAGTTGATAGAGAAAACCACGCAGATCTTTGGGATCATTGGAGAGGTTATGAAGCAAGTAGAGCAGTGGCATTATTAAATGAAAAACCTGTATCTTATATATTTGGTTGTGGCTACGGGTCCTTAGTTAATCTAAAACTATACGCACCACTTTCAAAAGATGATATAAAAGGAATGAAATATATCTCGGAGTTGCACAATGGCTACTTGTATATTTTGTACAAAACAGGTATAATAGGAATATTTTTTTATTTATTTTTCCTAATCAAATTGTATTCTAAAATATATCAGCATCAAAATTTTATTTCAATTTTCATCTCCTTTATTGGACTAAGTTATATAGTAACAACATTGGTAACAGTAGGGATTAATAATAGTAATGATGCACTCATGATACTTTTAGGGGCATTATTATTTTTTGACGAAAAAACTAATATTAAAATAATTTTATCAAATGATTAAAAGTATATTTCAAAAGTTACTAGAAAAGTCTGGAAAAAATTATTCAATTGATTCCGAAATACCAGACAAATTGTTATATCAAACATTATTTAATCGACTTATTATGTTATTAAGAGGAATGATTTTGACAAGAAAAAAAATCTATCTTGGAAAAAATTGTATTATCACAAACAAATCTAACATTCAATTCGGAAAAAATGTTACTATAGAAAGTAATTCTATTATAGACGGATATGCAAAAAATAAAATTATATTCGGTGATGGAGTTAAAATAGGATCATATTCTAAATTACTTTCAACAAGTCATTTAGGAACCTATGGTGTTGGATTAAGAATCGGAAATAATTCTGCAGTTGGAGATTTTACTCATTTTGGAGCTACAGGTGGTTTAGAGATTGGTAATGATGTCATAATGGGTTCATATGTGAGTTTTCACTCAGAAAACCACAATTTTTCAGATCAAACAAAACTAATTAGAGAACAAGGAGTTAATTCAAAAGGTATAAAAATAGGAAATAACATTTGGGTTGGTGCGAAAGTAACATTTCTTGACGGTTGCCAAGTTGGAGATAATTCGATTGTTGCCGCTGGTGCTGTTGTAAATGGAATTTACCCAAAGAATTCACTGATTGGTGGAATACCCGCAAAATTAATTAAGGAAATTTAAAATGCAAAGTATACTTTTTATTCATCAATCTGCTGAACTATATGGTTCAGATAAAACAATGCTATACTTTCTTTCAAAGTTAGACAAAACGAAGTATTTACCAGTAATTGTATTACCTTTTGAAGGTCCTTTGAAAATAGAACTAGAAAAGAACAATATCAAAGTTGTTATAGCACCTGTATTGAAGTTGTACAGAAAAATGTTTACACCAAGTAACCTAATTAAATTTTTTAGAGAATATAAAGAAGGCATCAGGAAACTAGATAAATTAAATCAAGAATATAATTTTAGATTAGTTTATTCACATACTTTAGCAGCATTAATTGGAATTATTTTTGCTAAAAAACGAAAAATAAAACATTTATGGCACGTTCAAGAAATTATTGCAAAGCCAAAGGTTTTTAATATTGCTTTTAAAAAATTACTTTCATTAAATTGTAATCATAAAGTTGTCTATGATTCCATTGCAACAATGAATTTTTGGATACATGACAACAAAAAATTAGCATCAAAATCAGAAGCCGTTTGGAATGGAATAGAAACAAATAATATTCAAACGTTCACTCAGGAAGAAATATTAGAAGTTCGTAAAGACTTTTTTTTATCTAACAAAGATGAAATTATAATTGCTTTGGTAGGACGAATAAACAGTTGGAAGGGACAACAATTGTTATTGAATTCGTTTAACATATTATCAAAAGCAAATAAAAACATAAAACTTGTTTATCTAGGGTCAGCACCTCCAAATCAAGAAAATTTTGAAATCGATTTAAAAAATAAAATAAAAGAATATCAATTAGAAGAAAAAGTTATTATTATTCCTTTTCAAAAAGAGATTAGTAAATTTTGGAATTCAATTGACATAGCAATTGTTCCATCAACAGAACCAGAACCTTTTGGGATGGTAGTTATAGAGGCAATGCTTGCAAAAAAACCTGTAATTGCATCAAATCATGGAGGACCAACAGAGATTGTAATCGATGAAGTAACGGGGCTTTTGTTTGAACCAAATAATGAAATTGAGTTATCAAAATCAATTCAAAAACTTATTGAAAATACAGAATTAAGAAAATCATTCGGAATAAACGGATATGAAAGAGTTTTAAATACATTTTCTCTAATAAGCCATGTTAATCATTTTGAAAAAATATTTAAAGATTTATTAGTCAAATAAATGATTTTTATTCAATCAGAGTATTTTATGTTTTAAATTAAAACCGCAACTTCGGAAATTTTGGTTTAACCAAATTACTATCACGTTTTGAGTAATTTTCAGATTTTTTTTGCGAATACTTTGAAAAAAGAATAAACCAAGTATATTATAATATGTTTCAATTCTTTTAAAATCAAAAAGTAAATTTTAAAAAGTAAACTATTTAGTTGTGATAAACTCAAATTATAAACTTATCGAATAATTACACCAAGCCTCAAAGCAACGTTAACCAAGCCTCCAATGTTTTTGACCTTTAACTTCATAAAAATGTTTTTGCGATGTGCCTCAATAGTATGTTTGCTGATAAATAATTTTTCAGCAATTTCATCAGTAGTCAATTCTTGAGCAATCAATTGAATTATTTCTTTTTCGCGACTACTTAAAATAGATTTTTTAAAATCTAAAACATCTAAATTGTTTTCGCTGCCTTCAAACTGTTTTTTGTTAAAAATCACAATATCATGTATCGTTTTAATAAGGGTTACTGAATCAGTTTCTTTAAGTAAAAAACCATTAATGTCTTTAAAAGAGTTTAGGTTTTTAAACATACTCAACACCAGTATTTTTATTTCGGGGAAGTCATTTTTTAAAATTTTTATAAATTCTAAACCGTTCATTTCAGGCATAGAAATATCGGTAATAATCAAATCGGGTAGATTATTTTTTAATTTTTTTAGGGCAGAAATAGCACTATTATCTGAAAATAAAATTTCGATATTCGCCTCATTTGAAAGTACTGAAACTATTCCTTCAAGAAACATTTTATGATCGTCAACAACAACTATTTTTATCATTTTTTATTTATTTTTCGATATCAATAATGAAACAACTTCCTTCACCAACTTTAGATTCAATATTAAATATTCCGTTTATCGTTTTTAATCGTTCCTCAATATTTTTTAGTCCAATTCCTTTACGTACATTAGATTCAAAACCAATACCATCATCTTCGATAATAATGTTTAAAGAATCTGTATGTTCGGTTAAATTCAAAGCAACCTTTTTTGCCTTGGCATGTTTAGAAATATTGGTCAATAATTCCTGAACAATCCTATAAATCTGATGTTTGGTATTTTCAGGAATTGTTTCAAAACTATTCTCAGGATAAATTGTCAGTTCAACTTCAAACTCTTTTCGGTATTCATATTCTTCTTTTAATTCAAATAGTAAATTTGTAAATTTTTTGTCTTTTATAAAATTACTACTCAAATTATGAGAAATGGCGCGCAATTCTTGAAACAATGAAGATAATTGTGAAATAATTACATGTATCTTTTCATTTTTTATATTAGAATTTATTTGAGTTAAATTTAATTTAATTCCAGCAAGCGTTCCACCAACACCATCATGAATTTCTTTTGCAATTCGGTTTCGCTCCTCGTCTTGTCCTTGAACAACCCCTAAAATTCTTTTTATTTCTTGTTCTTGTTGTAATTTTTGTTTTTCTTGAACAAATAATTTGTTTTCGTTTTCACGAATTATTTTTTGAAGTTTTATTCGGTTTTTATAAAAAAGTAACAGAAACGACATGGGAAGTAAAACAGCAATACTTCCATAAATTACAGTTCGTTTTTTATTACTTTCGATTTGTTTTTCTTTGAATAGTAAACTAATTTTTAAATTCTTTTTTTCAACCTCGTATTTGGTTTGAATTTCGTTAAAAGCATTGTTTTTACTAACACTAAAAATACTATCTTGTAAATTGTGGAATTTTTCTTGAAAAAAATAGGCTTTTTCAAATTCTTTGTCTTCTTTGTACGTGTAGCTCAGTGTTTTATAAATATTTAATACTTGCTCATTGTCTCCAATCATTGGAGCCAAGTCTAAAGCTTTTTGATAATTCTCAAGTGCTAAATCATAGTTTTTATTTTTACTGTAATAACCGCCAATATTGAAATAGACATAAAAAAGATTAATCGAATTTTTTAGTTTCAGAGCTAAAGATTTACTTTGATTTAAACAGTCCAATGCTTTTTGATTGGATTCCCTCTTGTTTTCGTGCAAATAAAAAGCACTAAGATTAATAAGAATCGAAAATTGTTGATTCTCATCTTTTAATTTTTTTGCTAAAACGAGTGATTTGTTATAATAATTAATCGCTTCATTTTTCCTAGAATTTTTTTGTAGAAGTGCTAAACTCGAATAAACATACATTAAGTTTTTATCGAGTTTGTTTTCTAATGAGATTTTCTCATCTAATTTAAAATACTCAAGAGCTTTTACAGTATCTTTTTGTAAATCATAAAGGTTACCCAAGTTGTTTAATGCAAAACAACTGTTCTCTGGTAATTTATGTTTGGTTGCAATTTCTAAAGAATAGAGTAAATATTTCAAAGAGGAATTGTAGCTTCCTTTATCCATTTCTAATACTCCAAGATGATTGTAACAAAAAGATAATGTTTTATAATTGTTACATTTTTTCGAAAGAATTAATGATTTTAAAACGTAATCGCGATCTTTTTTTAAGTCATTTTTTAAATTATAGTACAAGGCCAATTTTGTAAAACAACGAGATAATAAAAAATCATTTTTTGATGCTGTACTCAATTTTGTCGCTTTATTGATGTAGTAAAAAGCAGAATCAGCATTAGAATTGATTGTTTTATCATACCGATTTATCAATAGTTCTATTTTTTTGTCTTGTTGTCCAAAACCATAACTCATTGAAAATAGAAGCAAAAATAAAATTTTCTTCATAAAAAAATGTTTAAACAAAAATACCCTTTTTATGGTATAGATAATAATTAATATTACGGTTAAATTTGTAAAAAAGTTAAAATCCCCGATTATGTTTAAAATTATATGGTCTTTTTCGTTACTATTTATTTTTAATTTAGCACATGCTCAAACCCAATCATTTAATTTAGTTTTAGATGCAGATGCTATAAATGCCTACAAATTTGAAGTTGATCCTCTACAAGTATCTAGTTCTGTAAATGTAAAAGTTAGTGGTGATTTCGAATCTGAAAATTTTGTGCTTTTTAGACCTACTCAAGATTATAATATTAGAATTGTTCCTAGAACTCAAGCAGAAAGCATACCTAATTCGCCCTCTTTACCCATCGATCCAATCGTAACAACTATAAGAACAAAGCCTCCTGGAGGCGGTAGACCTTCTTTAACAAGAGTTACGATTCATCCTGTTCCAGTACAAAATGAATTGACTTTTACAACGTCTGGAAATTTGGTAAATGGTTTTAAGATATATACCAACACAGGGTTTTTGCAAATTTCTCAAAGTATAGCACCAACCAACACCACAACAATTAATGTAGCCAATTTAGTTGCTGGAAACTATGTTCTGAGATTAGAATTAACCAATGGGCAACAACTAGCAATTCAATTTATCAAAAATTAATATTAAATAATTATCTATAAACAATTAAATCTTTTAAAAATGAAAAAATTAGTAGTAGCAGGTTTTTTACTTGCAGGAATTATGGGAGCAAAAGCGCAAGTTTCAGTTATTTTGAAAAATGCAACGCCGCAGGCATCAACAACAATAGCTGGTGGAAACAGCGTTATAGTTGGAGACGGAGCAGGGAATGCAGTTTTGCCAACTGCGACTAGCAATGTCTTTGTTGGATTTATTTCTGGTATGTCAAACACAACGGGTGCAGACAACACTTTTGTTGGTTGGGGCGCAGCATCAGGAAATACAACAGGTGGTTACAATACGATCGTAGGTAGGTCGGCTGGCGGTTCAAATACAACTGCATTTTACAATACTTTTGTTGGTGCTCAATCTGGATTTAAAAATTCAACTGGTCCAGGAAATACTTTTATTGGTTCTGGTTGTGGGTATGAAAATATTTCTGGAGGAAATAATGTCGTAACAGGTTTTGGTGCAGGAGCTAAATTAAATTCATGGGGTAATGCAATTTATGGACGTTCAGCAGGAGCAAATGCAATTGGAGACGGAAACGTTTTAGTTGGACAATCAGCAGGTTCGGTTGCTGTTTCTGGAAACGTAATGATTGGTTCTGGGGCTGGTGAAACTGCAGCGGTTAGCAACCAGTTATATATTGCAAATTCAAATACAACAACTCCATTAATTTGGGGAGATTTCGCAACAAGTAAATTGAAATTTAATGCTAAAGTAAACATTGGTTCAAACCCTTTTCCAACAAATTCATTATATAGCACCTACCAACTTTTCGTAAAAGGAGGAATCCTTACTGATGAAGTTCGTGTAGCTTTAAGCACCGCAACAGGTTGGGCAGATTATGTTTTTGCAAAAGACTATAACCTAAAACCATTGTCAGAAGTTGAAGCATTCATTAACACGAACGGACATTTACCAAACGTACCATCGGCTGCAGAAGTAAAACAAGACGGTATTGCTCTTGGAGACATGTCTAGAATTCAACAAGAAAAAATTGAAGAATTGACTTTGTACATCATTGCACAAAACAAAAGAATCGAAGCACTTGAGGCTAAAATGAACAACAAGTAATAATTTATAAAACATTAAATTATGAAAAAGTTTTTATTAATGATTATGCTGTTTCTGTTTGCGACAGGTAATCTGATGGCGCAAGGAAGTGATGTAATTATATGCATTGACAATAGTGGATCCATTAATCGCGCCGTTGATGGAGATTTAAATAATGGTGAGGATGAATTTGTTAATATGGGAGTTTCTATTCGAGCATTAATTACCAATGTTTTGTTATGTAACCCTGCAAATAGAGTAGCAGTAACACATTATGGAGCAACTAATGGAATAACTCCAGAGATTTTTATTGAATCTAATTTCACTAGTAATCTCACTATTGCAAATAATTTTCAGAGTAGACTAAGTGGTGGAGATTTTTATCATGAATCTCTCGGATTAATTGGTAACGCTTTAGATAATGTTAACAACGTTAATATCACAAGTCCACAAAGAATTTTAACAAGGTCATCTACAAATTCTTTAGTTATATTTTTATTCACTGATGCATATAGGAGTACGGGAAATAGTTTTTTAGTTAACTCATCATCTTCTGCATTGAATTCAAATCTTGGCTTTCAAAATTTCACAAACTTCAAAAATAATAGAGGCGCAACTTTTGTTGTAGTACATAAACCAGACGATATACCAGACCCATTAGTAACACAAACTTCAACTGCAACAAGAGCTGCAGCCTCTATTGCTAGTAGAGGAGGAACTTTTAATGGTGCTATTGAGGGTTATCCTCTAGATCCAGATGGTAACAACTTACCAAGGCTTTATCTGCAAAAAACTAATTTTATAATGACAGCGGCAGAAATTACGACCGTTTCCCAAAACATATGTCAAATTGCTTTCGTTGGTAGTATAAGTTTAAATTCTGTTAACGAGAATTGTCCTTTATTTCCTCAACAAGTAACGGGTAGCTTTTCAATTCCTGTTGGTGCAATAGCATCCAATATAACTTTACAAGTTTTAAATAGTTCTGGAGCTGTTATTAGTACATTAATAAATCCGATTATTACTGGAAATACTTTTGCGTTTTCATTAAATCAGATTAATTTTGGTATCGCACCAATATCTGGAAATTTTGAATTAAAAGTAACAACAACTGTTACGCAAGGCACCACAGTAAGAACTTTAACAAGCACATCTTCTAATGCGGGCGCAGATGTTTCTTTTAATAATTGTAGTGTTTGTTGTGTAGATTGTTGTGTAGATAATCAAACTTTATCAAGTCCTGTTCTTGCTAATTTTGTAGATACACGACAAGCAAATTTAAGAATCCATGCTGTAAATACGATCGAAAACGGTGCGTTTGCATCTTATCATGCAGGTGATCATGTTTTATTAAAAAATGGTTTTGCTAGTTTATTGGGATCTAGAGTTCATATCTACAATGAAGGGTGCACAGGAACCTACATTTTGAAACAATCTACTCCTGAAATAAATACGAATCTTTATCCAAATGGATTTTATTCAAAATCAATAACCGATGTTGAAAGTATAAAAACAATTGCTGAAAAACCCGTTAACGTTATTTCAATTTCACCCAACCCAAACAATGGAATTTTCAAAATTTCGTTAAACGATGTTTCCGAGGGTACTATTCAAGTTACAGATATGTTTGGTTTTACAATTTATAAATCAGAGTTCAAAAATCAAACAGAATTCGAAATGAACATGCAAGAAAAACCTAAAGGTATTTATATTGTAAAAGTAACTTCGGGTGAACAAGTGTTTACAAGCAAAATTATTAAAAACTAGTTGGTTAAGAATTGGTTCTATTAAAACTGTTTAGGATTTATTTCTAAACAGTTTTTTGTTTTTTTTAAAAACAGTTTTTCAAAACATAAATCTCTCGTTTTATATTTTATTTTTTAAACTCATAAAATTGACAATTTTTTCATTTCAATTTTTTTAAATGTAAATAACTACACAATAAACTAAAGGTTTATTAAACTACTATGGAAGTTTCGAGTAGTTTACAGAGTTTTTTTGCGAATATTTTGAAAAAAGAGTATTAAATATGTTTTTAATTCCTCTAAAAATCAATACTTAAATTATGATAAATGGCTACCAATTTTTCAAGCCACCAAGATAATTTTGAAATAGTTTTACCATTTTTTTCAGAATTTATATAAGTTAAATCTAGTTTTAGTATTTGTAAGACCAACACCAACATTAATTTCCTTTGTAATTTAGTTCCCTTGGTTGTCTAGTCTTTAATGACGCAAAAAATTCTTTTTATTTTTTGTTAATATGATAATTTTATTTTTCTTGAACAAATAACTTTTTCTCGTTCTCACGAATTATTCTTTGAATTTTATTTGGTTTCTATAAATAAAGTAATAGAAAAACACTGGTAACAAAGCGACAATATTTTTATGAATAAAAGTTCATTTTTATTGAAGCTGTTTAAACTTTTTTAGTTTTAACACAAAAAATATCGTTTAACTAAACTTCCCCTCGTTAATTTCATATAGATTGTGGTTTTCTATTTTTTTTGATTTAAAATCCAAAAACATAAAATAATAGCAATTTTCAATAGGTCATGATCATTTTCAATAGGTCAATTACCAGTTTTAAATCTAAATTTGATTTAATATTTTAACAAAAATTTATAACATCAACTTAAAATTGTGTTGTGAATTTCAAACCAAACCAATTATTATGAAAACACAAAAAAAAGGATTATTACTCTCCGCATTAGCATTAGGAATGTTATTTGCATGCAGTAAAAACGAAGAAGTAAGCACAGAAAACAAACAAATTAAAGGAATTGAACAACTATCAGAAACAAATAAAGGATGTGGTTATGTTGACGGCTATGGTTATTGGACAAATACTTCTGTGTTGAGCAATACCGTTGTAAATGCTTCAGAAACGGCTTTTATTAGAGCTGAAAATGCAAGTATTGCTGCTTTGTGGGGAATTCCAACTGTTCCCCTATCATTTGTAGTAGATCCAAGTAATCCAAATTCAACTTACAATGCAATTTCATATTACAATGGATATATTTATTTTGGAGAAGCATTTTATAGAGATGCATTGTCATATGGTAGAATCGCTTGTTCGTCAATCATGGGTCACGAAGTTGCACATCAAGTACAGAATAAATTTAATTTACCAATGTTACAAGAAAACACGGCTAGAGCAAAAGAATTAGAAGCAGATGGTTTTGGAGGATATTATTTATGTAAAAAAGGAGGATTTACTTGGGCGAACTATGTCGCCATGGCAGCAGCTTCTAATTTTGCATTCGCAATAGGGGATTATGACACTAATGGATGGAATCACCACGGAACGCCACCACAAAGACGTTCAGCAGTTCGTTTAGGATTTTTATTAGCCAATCCTGCAAATGGAAATGCAAGTGCTACGACTTTAGACAGTTGGTTCTTTTACTACTATAACAATGTGTTGAATGGACAATATAAAATGGCAAAACCATCAAGTATTTCAGACGAGATGCACACATTCATGAGTTCACATCTAGAAGAATTGAAAAAAATTGAATCTGGTGAAATAACTAAAGGTGAGTTTGAACAATTAGGGATTAATTAATCCTATGTCAACAACATTAAAAATTAATTTTTCTAAATAAATTAATTTAAACCTGTTTTTCAAATACATAAGGGTTGATGAGAGTTGTGTTACCAAATACAATCATTTGAAATCAACCCTTATTAGAAAAACTATAGTTAGTAAAGCAGAATTAAAAAAGATTTATTGAAATTATTTCATTTCAGGCAAATTATTGCAAAATTAAAATCCAATAGATACAGTATTAAACCTTTTAATTGACATGAAAATCAATTATGAAGTTCTATTAATTACTCTTTTTTTATAAGCCATTTAAAAACAAAAATTACAAATTTTAACTTTAATCTAAAACTTAACAAAATGAAAAAACAACTTTTTACGTTAATTGTAACAGCAACACTTACAATTACAACTCAATTAAATGCTCAAAACACTTTTCCAACAAGTGGTAATGTAGGCATAGGAACCAGTGCACCAACTCAAAAATTACAAGTTGTTGGGGGTAGTATTCAAACAGATGGTGAAGTTTATGCCAGTGGTTGGTTCAGAAGTTTTGGCAGCGCAGGTTGGTACAACCAAACTTTTGGAGGTGGTTGGCACATGTCAGACAACACATGGCTTAGAACTTATGGTGGTAAAAAACTATATTGTGACAATGTAATTAGAGCAGACGAAGGCTTTGAAGTGGATGGTCTCACGGTAATTGATGGCAATGCTGGCTGGCACAGAACCTACGGGCCTACAGGTTGGTACAATGGAACCTATGGAGGCGGTTGGAATATGTCAGACAATGTATGGATTAGAAGTTTTGGCTCCAAAAGTGTACTTTGCGATAAAATTATCAGAGCTGATCAAGGATTTCAAGTAGGTGATCTGACTGTAATTGACGGAGGCGGTGGCTGGCACAGAACTTACGGTGCCACTGGTTGGTTCAATGGTACCTATGGAGGTGGAATGTATATGGAGGATAATACTTGGGTAAGAATCTATAACAATAAACAATTCTACAGCAGTAATATAATACGCACCGATGGCGAACTTCAAGCAGGACCTAATGGTAACAGAATGGTTGTAAAAGTTGGAGGAAATGTTGGAATTGGAACTATCAATCCTGATGAAAAACTTACCGTAAAAGGTAAAATTCATGCCGAAGAAGTTAGAATTGACTTGCAAGTTCCTGCGGATTATGTATTCGAAAAATATTACACAGGAAATTCTTTATTGAAATCAAATTATATCATGCCAACATTGTCTGAAGTTGAAAAATTCACTAAAGTGAATAATCACTTACCAGATGTTCCTTCTGCAAAAGAAATTAAAGAAAAAGGACTGCAAGTTGGTGAAATGAGCAACATTCTGCTTCAAAAAATTGAAGAAATGACATTGTACATCATAGAGCAGAATAAAAGAATCGAAGCACTTGAGGCGAAAAATAATAATAAGTAATTACATAGTTTAATTTTAAAAAATAAAATTATGAAAAATACTAAAATTATTTTAACATGTGTATTCCTGTTGGGATATATCACTCTTGGGTATTCCCAAAGTAAAGCCAAGGTATTTGAACTTTTAAAAGAAAAGTCACAAAATCAAAAATTTGAAACTTACTCGGATTTACTTACCATTGATAAAGAATTTGATAATGCTATTATAAGTAAAGAAGTTTCAAATGCAACTATTTTTAGTTTCAACAAACAAAAAGCGTTAGAATTAATCAAACAATCGTCTGATTTAATTTCTATAGATATTAAACTTAACAACAATGAAATAATCACTTTAGATTTATACAAAGAAGTTGATGCATTTTCTTCGTTATCAATAAGTACTTCCGATGGAAAAGGATTTGATATGTCAAATTTTAAAGCAGCCTTTTACAGAGGAATTATTAGAGGAAATAAAAACAGTTTGGTTAGTTTGAGTATTTTTGAAAATGAAGTTTCAGGTTTTATTTCTTACAAAGAGGGAAATTTGGTTTTTGGGAAACTAAAAAATTATGATCAAATTATTCTTTACAACGATAAAGATTTAAAACAAAAACCAAGTTTTGATTGTAATAATCAAAATACGCCTTTGAAAGAATCAGAAATTGCAAATTATCAAAATGTTTTTTCCAAAGCACTAACGATAAAATGTGTCCGGCTTTACTTTGAAACAGAATTTGACATTTTCCAAAATTTAGGAAATACCGCCAAAGTAGTGACTTATGTTACTAATCTGTATAATCAAGTTGGTACTTTATATTCAAACGATGGAATAAGTACATCACTTTCACAAATGTTTGTTTGGAATACTGAAGATCCTTACACCGCAAATGATAGGGATAATTTATTAACTCAATTCCAAGTACAAACCAATGCTATAAATGGCGATTTAGGTCAACTAATAACCTTTAGACCAATCGGAGGTGGATTGGCGGCTACAATTGGTGGGATTTGTAATCCTAATGTAGACTTAAGGTTAGCAGTATCTGGAGATATGTCAAATAATATTGCGAACGTTCCCGCTTTTAGTTATGAAGTAGAAATAGTGGCTCATGAATTTGGTCATTTGTTTGGTTCAAGACACACTCATGCTTGTGTATGGAATAATAATAATACAGCAATTGACAATTGTGCTACTGTGCTAGATGGAGCATCGGCAGAAGGATATTCTTGTTACACTGCTCCGGGAATCATTCCTACTTCAAGCACAAAAGGAACTATCATGAGTTATTGTTATGCCATAAATTATGTCGGTGTTAATTTTTCTCTTGGTTTTGGGCCGCAACCAACAAATGTAATTACCAATTTTGTAAATAATAGCTCTTGTTTGTCTAGTTGTATTACTTGTCCATCATCATTGGCAATCACTACAAATGTAACATCTGGTCAAGATAATAAACAAGCAGTAAATACAATAGTTGCAACAAATGTTATAAGTAGTGGAGCTACTGCTATCTATCACGCATTTTCAGTAACACTTAAACCTTCGTTTAATGCAAAGACTGGTTCGAAAGTACGAATTTATCCTGTTAGTTGCACAAATACTTTTGTTTCGAAACAGTCTCAAGATATTAAAGATGCCTCTAATCAAGAAGTAATTGAACAAGAGAATCTAAAAACTAATGTTATTTATGTTATCCCCAACCCAAACAATGGAATTTTCAAAATTTCATTAAACGATGTTTCAGAGGGTACTATTCAAGTTACAGACCTATTTGGTTTTACAATTTATAAATCAGAATTCAAAAATCAAACAGAATTCGAAATGAACATGCAAGAAAAGCCAAAAGGTATATATATTGTAAAAGTAACTTCGGGTGAACAAGTGTTTACAAGCAAAATCATTAAAAACTAGTTGGTTAAGAATTGGTTCTATTAAAACTGTTTAGGATTTATTTCTAAACAGTTTTTTTATTTTAGTTTTTTCAAAAACAGTTTTTCAAAACACAAATTTCTCGTTCTATATTTTATTTTTCAAACCCATAAAATTGACTATTTTTGCATTTCAATTTTTTTAAATGAAAATAGCCATACTAGGAACTCGGGGTGTACCAAACTACTACGGAGGTTTTGAGCAATTTGCAGAGTTCTTTTCTGAATATCTTGCAAAAAAAGGACATGAAGTTTATGTATATAATTCACACAATCATCCCTATCAAGAAAAAACATTTAAAGGAGCAAACATCATTCACAAGCACGATCCAGAGTATAAGTATGGAACTTTCGGACAATTTATATATGATTACAATTGTATAATAGATTCTAGAAAACGTAATTTCGATATCATCTTGCAATTAGGTTACACAAGTAACTCCATTTGGTTTTTTTTACTTCCAAAAAAATCAATTATTATAACCAATATGGATGGAATCGAATGGAAGCGTACCAAATATTCACGACCAGTACAACAATTTCTGAAGTTCGCAGAACGTTTAGCAGCAGTAACAAGTAATTATTTAGTATCGGATTCGCTCGGAATTCAGAAATTTTTGAAATCACGTTATAACAAAGAGTCTACCTATATTGCCTATGGGGCTTATCCTTTCGGCAGCCCTAAAGAATCGATTTTAAAAGAATATGATGTCGAAAAAAATAATTTCAACATGATAATGGCACGTTTCGAGCCAGAAAATAATATTGATATGGTTCTAGAAGGAGTCGTTTTGAAAAATGATTCTGTACCCATTTTAGTTATAGGAAAACACGAAACAAAATATGGCGAATATTTAAAAAATAAATTTAAAAATCATAAAAACATTCGTTTTTTAGGTGGAATTTACAATCTTGAACATCTCGATAATTTACGATACCATTCCAATATTTATTTTCACGGACATACTGTTGGCGGAACAAACCCTTCCTTGTTGGAAGCAATGGCATCACAAGCACTAGTTGCGGCTCATAATAACGATTTCAATAAAGGAGTACTTCAACAAAATGCATATTATTTTTCGAATGCTGAAGAAGTAAAAAATATTCTTGAAAAAATCAAAAAAATTGATAACTTGCAATTCGTTCAAAACAACTACAACACAATAGTAGAAAATTTCAATTGGAATAAAATAAATGGTGAATATCTTCAACTTTTTGAGCAATGTTTCTCAAGAAATCAAACAAGAAAATAGCACGAATAAAACGTTTTTATTTCTTGTTTTGTTGTTGCTTTCAATTCCTCTTTCGTTAGCAATAAATAACATTTGTTTAGGATTTCTAATTCTTGCAACAATTATTTATTTCAAAAAACACAACTTCAAAATAGATTATAATTTACTTTTACCCATAGGTCTTTATGTATTAATGCTCCTTTCCTTTTTTTGGACAATAGATCCAAAAGGAACTTCAGCCGCACTGATAAAGGAACTTCCATTAGTATTGATTCCGGTATGTTTTATTATTTTTCAAGAATTAACTAGCGAAACGAAACAAAAAATAATTAAATATTACAGTTATGGAATTGTATTGTTTTCTGTTTTTTATTTATCAAAAGCAGTTATTCGATTTTATTTTTCACACAATTTAGATGTTTTTTTCTATCATGAATTGGTAACAAAGGAAGTAAATGCCATTCATGTCTCTGTCTACGTAGCAATTGCCTTTTTTTATTTTTTTATAAAACCAATAAAATCAATAGTTCATTATGCTGCTGTTGTAGTACTATTTTTGATGGTTTTTTTATTATCATCAAAAAATATAATTGTAGTTTTTATCGGATTAATGATTGTATACCAATTGTTTTATGCAAAATCTGCAAAAAAACTACGTCTCAAGAATTTGATTGTTTTCACCATTCTTCTTTGCTCCTTTGCATTTATAGGAAAAATAAAAGATCGATTCAAGCAAGAATACGAGACAATTATGACAGACAGCACCGTTAACGATGTGATTTCAAAAGGAGGAGGAACAATTTACAATGTGAGTATTAAACAAGCTTGGACAAACAATACTTTTCAACCGAATGATTATTTTCCAGGAACTGCATTTAGAGTCTACCAATTCAGGATTTTTATAGAAATGTTACAAGAAGATCCTATTTTTTGGAAAGGTTATGGTTTGAATGCATCCTATCCTAAAATTGCAAAAAAAGGAGTGTACTATAATCTTTTTTTGGGTACGGAGGAACAGCAAGGTTATCAAACCAAAAACTTTCACAACCAATATATTCAGAATTTCGCAGAATTAGGTGTTTTTGGGTTCTTGATTTTGATAGTAATGTTATTTATAAATCTAAGAAACGCAATTAAAAACAAAGATTTTATTCATATCGCTTTCGCAATACTAATGATAAGTCTATTTTTGACCGAAACTTTTTTGTGGAGACAACGTGGTGTTGTTTTTTTTACCACGATGTATTGTTTATTCAATTCGGGAATTTATAAAAATAAAAAAATCGAGTAACAATTTAGTTTCTTTTTTGATATGAAATAAATTATATCGCCATTATTCAAACAATTAATAATGAATAGTGATATTACATTAAAAAATAAATAATAAAAAACGTATGAAAAGAATTTTAATTACTGGAGCAGCAGGATTTTTAGGCTCACATCTTTGTGATCGTTTTATCAAAGAAGGCTATTTTGTAATTGGAATGGATAATTTAATTACAGGAGATTTAAAAAATATTGAACATCTGTTTAAACTTGAAAACTTCGAATTTTATCATCATGATATCACAAAATTTGTACATGTACCCGGAGAATTAGATTATATCCTGCATTTTGCATCACCCGCAAGCCCAATCGATTATCTTAAAATTCCAATACAAACATTGAAAGTTGGATCGCTTGGAACACACAATTTACTTGGTTTAGCACGAGTTAAAAAAGCACGGATTCTTATTGCATCAACTTCTGAAATTTATGGAGATCCATTAGTACATCCTCAAACTGAGGAATATTATGGAAACGTAAACACCATTGGACCTAGAGGCGTATATGATGAAGCAAAGCGATTTCAAGAATCTATAACCATGGCATATCACACCTTTCATGGAGTAGAAACAAGAATAGTTCGTATTTTTAATACCTATGGACCAAGAATGCGCCTTAATGATGGTAGAGTGATTCCTGCATTTATTGGACAAGCCTTGCGCGGTGAAGATTTAACTATTTTTGGCGACGGCATGCAAACCCGTTCTTTTTGTTATGTAGATGATCAAGTCGAAGGAATCTTCAGATTATTGCATTCAGATTATGTTTATCCTGTAAACATTGGTAATCCTGATGAAATTACGATCAAAGATTTTGCAGATGAAATCATAAAACTAACGGGTACAAATCAAAAAGTGGTCTATCATCCTTTACCAATAAATGATCCTTTACAACGTCAACCAGATATAACTAAAGCAAAAGCAATTTTAGGCTGGACTGCAAAAGTAAATCGTCAGGAAGGAATGAAAATAACTTACGACTATTTTAAATCACTATCAACAGAAGAATTATTGAAAGAAGAACACAAAGATTTTTCTAATTATATTTCATAAAGTGACACAACAAACAGGACGATATTCAAAGTATTTGCGACCAATTAGTATCTTGATGGATCTTGTGGTCATTTCATCGTTATGTTTGTTTTTCTTTAAAAAACTGAATATAAATTGCATCTACTACATTGCTTACCAAACATTAGCGTGGATTTCCATTGCTTTTTTTGTTAAATTTTATGGAGTTTATCGGTTTACCACTCCTGTTGAGATTCTAACTAAAATTTCGAAACAAGGAATTTTGTTTTTGTTAGTAATAATTGCATTTTTTCCGTTTTCAAAGCAAGTTATTTTTAGTGGTCGTGCGATTGCATTTTTCATGATTGCTAGTTTTAGTATCATTTTGATTTCGAAATTTCTCTTGTTTTTCTATTTAAAGAAATACAGATTAATTACAGGATCAAATTTTAGAAACACAGTTATTATTGGAAAATCGCCCGAAGCCGTTTCCCTTCGAGAAGTTTTTGACAATAGACCAGATTATGGCTATAGATTTCTTGGATATTTTACAAGAAAAGAAAGCAAAAACACAGAGGTTTATAAATTAGAAAATCTCAAATCCTTTGTTCTTGAAAATAAAGTAGATGAAATTTATTGCTCTTTAGATGAAATAAAGAATGAAGAACTCAAAGATTTAGTCGATTTTGCAGACGAAAATAATAAAGAAATAAAATTTATTCCAGATACAAAAGAAATTTTCTCAAAAAATTTGAAGATTGATTATTATGAAATGTTTCCTGTTTTATCTTTAAAGAAAACAGTTCTTCATGAGCCAGAGACAAAAATTTTTAAACGCGGTTTCGATATTGTTTTTTCATTATTTGTTATCATTTTTTTACTTTCTTGGTTAGTTCCAATTTTAGCGATTTTGATCAAACTAGAATCAAAAGGACCAATATTTTTTAAACAAGGTAGGCCAGGACTTGATGAAGAAGAGTTTTTTTGCTATAAATTTCGTTCAATGAAATTGAATATAACAACAGAACAAGAAGCATCAAAAAATGATCCTCGTGTTACGAAAATGGGAAGATTTATCAGAAAAACAAGTATTGATGAATTGCCACAATTTTTAAATGTTTTGCTCGGAGACATGTCAGTTGTTGGGCCAAGACCGCATTTGTGGTCACAAAATAAAACATATGGCAGCAAAATAAACAAATACATGGTTCGCCATTACGTAAAACCAGGAATTACAGGACTGGCTCAAGTAAAAGGTTTTCGTGGCGAAATTGAAACCGATGATGACATGATTAGCCGTATAAAGTATGACGTTTTTTATATCGAAAATTGGTCCATAATCCTAGATTTAAAAATCATTGTTCAAACCGTTGTAAACATCTTCAAAGGCGAAGAGAAAGCCTACTAGAATGGAATCTCGGGTTTCCATAATTACACCATCGTACAATTCAGAAAAGTTTATTTCAGAAACAATTCTTTCTGTTCAAAATCAAACCTATTTAAATTGGGAAATGATTATTGTTGATGATGGTTCTCAAGATAAAACAGTTGAAATTATACAAAAATTTATAGATAATGATTCTAGAATTTATCTCATACGGCTGAAAAAAAATTCTGGCGCAGCCAAAGCACGAAATTTTGGTATTGAAAAAGTTACAGGAAAATATATGACATTTCTAGATGCAGATGACATTTGGTTTCCAGATTTCATTAAAAGTAGTATTAAAGCCATTAAAGAAACAGGAATTAATTTTGTTTTTTCATCCTACAAACGTTCAAATGAAAATTTAGAGTTTATTTACTCAGATTTTATTGTTCCAAAAAAAGTAACCTATACCGACATTCTAAAAACAAATTCTATTAGTTGTCTTACAGCATTTATTAATGTTGAGGTTCTCGGAATAAAAAAAATGCCTGATATTTTAAAACGACAAGACATGGGCTTGTGGCTCAAATATCTGAAAGAAATTCCGTTTGCTCATGGTATTCAAGAAACAAAAGCAATTTATAGAATTAGACAAAATTCGCTGTCTCGAAACAAGAAAAATTTACTCAAATACCAATGGGAATTTTATTATAAAGTTGAAAAATTAGGCTTTCTTCAATCGGTTTATTATATGTTTCAATGGATGGTTCGTGGATTTTTGAAGTATAGAAATTAAATCATCGATTTAAATTGTTTTAATTTTCCTCGATTACTTCTTTCTAAAGTAGTTTTCCGAGTAAAAATAAACTTCAAATTTGGTTCTAAATACAATGTTATAGCAGATTCAATTTTTTCAATTTGTTTTTTAGTTAATTCATTTTCAGAGACGTAATCAATTTCAAAAACATTTATCTTGGTTTGCTTTATTATAAATTCCTTGACGTTTCCATCATCTTCAATAATACTTTTGGTTACATAGTAAAACGTTAATCCGGGCGATTTTTTACCGCTTGGCAAAACTGCAACATCATTGGTTCGACCAATTAATGTTTTGAGAATAGGTTTTTGTAAAGTGCTTTTTTCATCAAGAATTCCAATATCGCCAATATCATATCGAATAAACGGATGTACTTTGTTAAAGAGTGAAGTAATTACAATTCGACCCTCTTTACCATTTGGCAATACTCTATTTTCTTCATCAAGAATTTCTACAAAAAGAGTTTCTGAATTGACTTGCCATTCCTTTTCTTGGTTTTGAAAAGCAATTAAATCCAGTTCTGATGCTCCATATTCGTTCACAATTGGAATTCCAAATTGAGTTTCTAAAAGTATTTTATCTTCATCAAAAAGCATTTCTGATGTAACCATACAAACCTTTAAAGTTGGGCAAATAGTTGATAAAATGATGTTTTTTGATTTCAAAAATTTAGCAAATAAAACGATTGATGAAGTGTAACCATTAATATAATCGAATTTCTTGTTTCGGAATTTTAATAATACTTTTTCTAGAATTTCGTCTGATAAATTAAAAATAGTAAACCGATAGCGATTACTCAAAAAATCCTTGATTCGTTCTTTAACATTTCCAATTAAATCCAATGGAATACCATAGAATCTAGCCTGAAAAGAAGTATTAAAATCAATATCATACCAACCAAATCGATATATAATTGAAGCCCATGTAATAGCGTGGGCATATTTGTCTTTCGCAAAAATAAAAGGATCACCGCTAGACCCAGAAGTTTTATTTATAAAAACTGATTTTTCAGAAAAACCATTCGAAAGTCTTTCTCTAAGAGGTCTTTGAAGATTTTGTTTAGTTAAAATAGGCAAATCATCCCAATTTTTATAATTATTCTCACCAATTAATTCTCTGTAAAACGAATTGTTTTCAAGATGAAATGTAACGATTTCTTGTTTTTTATTTTCAATAAAAAGTTGGTATTCATTTTCGGATAAAGAAATAATCGAATTCAATTCGGTTTTGGCTTTCTTCATCTGAAAACCATTTAATCGAAGCGATAAATCGAATAGTTTTAACATTACAGTAAAATGTCTTGGAATTCAAATTTTTTTATAGATTGTAATTCTAAATTTTTAATTTCTCTTCCTTCTTCAATATCAAAATCATCTTGAAGTCCAAGCCAAAATTTAGGTGAATTTCCAAAATACTTACTTAATCTCAAAGCAGTATCGGCAGTAACTCTTCTTTTTCCTTTGACTATTTCTGAAATTCTAGTTTGAGGAATTTTCAAATCTTTGGATAATTTATAAGCAGATATTTCTAAGGGAATTAAAAATTCTTCTTGTAAAATTTCGCCAGGATGAATATTTTTTAGGTTTTCCATTTTTTTTAATTTAATGATAATCAATTATTTCGACTTCAAATGAATTTCCGTTTTCCCAAACAAAAATAATTCTCCATTGATTGTTAATTCGGATACTGTAATATTTTTTTAAATCACCACTTAGTTTTTCCAATCTATTTGATGGAGGAATTCTCAAATCTAATAAATCTTGAGAATTATTTAGCATTCTTAATTTTCTTCTGGCAATATTCTGAATATCTTTCGAAGGTTTTTTTACAACAATACCATTCCAGATTTTTTCAGTTTCTTTTGATCCAAATGAAATTATCATATCTTTTACGTTACTAACGTCAAAAGTAACTAAAATAAATTATTATTTCAATTTAAAAGAAACTATTTTTGCATCACTAAACAACAACAACATGACAATTTTATTATTAGGATCGGGCGGACGTGAACATGCATTGGCATGGAAAATGCTTCAAAGCCCAAAATGTACCTCGCTATTTGTCGCTCCAGGGAATGCTGGTACAAGCCAAATTGCTACTAATGTAAATTTGAATATTCTTGATTTCGAAGCTATTAAAAAATTCGTACTTCAAGAAAAAATCGAAATGGTTGTTGTTGGTCCAGAAGATCCATTGGTTCTTGGGATTTATGATTTTTTTAAAAACGATCTAGAATTAAATAAAATTCCAGTAATTGGACCTTCAAAAAATGGAGCACAACTAGAGGGAAGTAAAGAATTTGCTAAAGAATTTCTAGTTCGACATAATATTCCAACAGCAGGATACGATAGTTTTACAGCGGCAACTGTCGAAAAAGGTTGCGAATTTCTGACCACTTTGCAACCACCCTATGTTTTAAAAGCAGATGGATTAGCCGCAGGTAAAGGAGTCTTAATTATCAATGATTTAGTCGAAGCGCAACAAGAATTACGAAATATGTTGGTTCACGAAAAATTTGGTTCCGCCAGTTCAAAAGTTGTAATCGAAGAATTTCTTGACGGAATTGAGTTGAGTTGTTTTGTATTGACAGACGGTAAAAACTATAAAATTTTGCCAACCGCCAAAGATTATAAACGCATTGGCGAAGGCGACACAGGTTTAAACACGGGTGGAATGGGAGCAGTATCGCCAGTGCCATTCGCAGATACTGTTTTGTTAGAAAAAATCGAAACCCGAATTGTAAAACCAACAATCGATGGGTTTGTAAAAGACGCAATAGATTATAAAGGGTTTGTCTTTATTGGATTAATAAACGTAAAAGGCGAGCCAATTGTAATCGAATACAATGTGAGAATGGGTGATCCAGAGACCGAAGTTGTGATTCCGAGATTAAAAAGCGATTTAGTAGAATTATTTCAGGCAGTTGCTAATCAAAAATTAAATGAAGTTACTTTAGAAATTGACTCGAGAAGCGCAACGACCGTAATGTTAGTTTCTGGAGGTTACCCTGAGGAGTATGAAAAAGGAAAAGTGATTTCTGGAATCGAAAGCATAACAGATTCAATAGTTTTTCATGCAGGAACTAAAATCGAAAATCAGGAAGTGGTTAGTAATGGTGGTAGAGTTTTGGCAATAACATCATTTGGAGATGATTTTCAACATGCAATAAAAAAATCTTATCAAAACATAGATAAACTACATTTCGATAAGATGTATTTTAGAAGAGATATTGGAACTGATCTTTAATTATTCCAGTAATTCTTCATTGTAGATTCATGCGATTTTTATTTTGTCAAAAAAGAATGTGCTGTTGTATCTTGGTTTTCTTCGCCGTTTTCTTCGTGTAATTTCAATTGCTTGATCCAATACACCATGTAATAAACGCAGATTCCCATAAATACCCAATTAAAAATATTTGCTGCGGTCCAACTAGAAAGTTCTAAATGTCTAAGAAAATTATGCAAGGCGAAAAAAATATTTTCAAATAACCACTGTATTGCTTCAAAAATTGCTTTCATTTTGTTTGAGTATTATAATTATATTTGCAAAAGTATAAAATATCCACATGATTACAACTGTTTTTAAAAAATCTACACCAATAAATTATTCTTTAATCGGGATTTTGATTGTTATTTTCTTTTTGTTGACTCAAAACAACTTGAATTTTGCAACTTTTTCGGCTGCTGAATGGATACAAAAAACGGAAAATCTAGCAGTAATTTTAGCTTCATTTGTCGCAGTTGATTTCATCACAAAAAGAAACGGATTGAGCAAAGACAACGGCTACACAATTTTTTACTATCTTTTATTTCTGTTGTTTTTCCCATCAGTATTCAACAACACCAATTTGCTAATTGCTAACTTTTGCGTGTTGCTTTCACTCAGAAGATTAATTTCGTTACAGACATTAAAATTTTCAAAAGAAAAGGTGTTTGATGCTTCTTTTTGGGTTTTTGTGGCATCATTATTTCATTTTTGGAGTATAATTTTTATTTTATTGGTTTTTATATCTATTTTATTTCATGTGGGTCGTGATTACAGAAATTGGGTTTTGCCTTTTGTTGCTTTTTTTAGTGTCGTAATTGGGTTTGTTTTATTTTCGTTATTAGTGGATAAATCTATCATCAATCAATTTTTGAATAGTATTTATATCAGTTTTGAATTTTATTATTTCAAATCTATTTTTCAAAACATTTCATTATCCTTGTTTGTAATGACAGCGTTTTTCTTCGTTGCAACATTGATGTTGTCGCTTTCAAACAGGCCATTATTATTGAATTCTTCCTATAAAAAAATCTTGTTTTGGTTTTTTCTTGGATTGATTGTATTTATACTTTCTCCAAACAAAAGTAACGATATTTTGATTTTCACATTTGCTCCTTTAGCAATCATGGCATCGAGTTTTGTAGAAATTACTCAGCCTAAATGGCAACAAGAGGTTGCTTTTTTTGCAGTTTTAATATGCGGATCGGTATGTTTTTTTATGCAGTTATAATTTATTCCCATATGCTAAATCGCCAGCATCACCAAGACCAGGAATAATGTAATTTTTGTCATTTAGTTTTTCGTCTAAAGTAGCAACCCAAAGATGGCAATTATCGGGCAAATGTTTTTCTAGATAAGCAATACCTTCTGGAACTGCTATTACAACTGCAATATGAATTTCTTTTGGAGTACCTTTTTCCATTAATTTATTAAAAACTGCTACCATGGATTGACCTGTTGCTAACATAGGGTCAATGAGCAATAAGTTTTTATTTTCGATATTTGGTACGGCTTGATATTCTACTTTTATTTCAAAAGAATCATCGTTATTTCCATGGTATCTGTAGGCAGAAACAAATCCGTTTTCGGCATTGTCAAAATAATTTAAAAACCCCAAATGTAATGGTAAACCAGCACGAAGTATGGAACAAAGGACCAATTCATCCTCGATTTCAGTAGTTTGTTTGATACCAAGTGGTGTTTGAATTTCGACATTTTTATAATGTAAATTTTTACTCAATTCATAAGCCATAATTTCACCTATTCGTTCAATATTTCTTCGAAAACGCATGCTGTCGTTTTGAACGTTTATATTTCGAATTTGTCCTAAAAAATGATTGAGAACACTGTTCGCTTCTGATATGTAATGAATTTGCATGATTAAATTTACGATTTTGGATTTACGACCTTTGATTTGAAAACTAAACTTCTAAACTTTTCTTTAAACCTGTTAAACTTTTTTAAACTAAAAAACTATATTTGTGTTTCAAAATACAAAGATATGTTTTCAAAATTAGCTTACGAAGTTTTCGAGAAAAGTATTCAAGATTATCACAAATTTGATAATGTAGATCAACCCATAAATAATCCATTCGAAAAAGACAAATTCGAACATTTATTATACCATAAAAATTGGATTGATACTGTACAATGGCATTTCGAAGATATAATTCGTGATCCAAATATTGACCCAATTGCTGCATTGACTTTGAAGCGAAGAATCGATGCTTCGAACCAAGAACGCACTGATATGGTTGAATATACTGACAGTTATTTTTTGCAAAAATACAGCCATGTGGTTGTTAAAGAAAATGCAAAAATTAATTCTGAAAGTCCTGCTTGGGCATTCGACAGGCTCAGTATTTTGGCACTTAAAATATATCACATGAATCAGGAAGCAACACGTGTGGCTGCAACTCAAGAGCATCGAAATAACTGTCAGAAAAAACTAAATGTTTTACTAGAACAGCGTAGCGACTTGTCAACAGCAATTGACGATTTATTGAATGATATCGAACACGGAAATAAGTTTATGAAAGTATATAAACAAATGAAAATGTACAATGATGATGATTTGAATCCAGTTTTGTATCAGAATAAAAAGTAATTTTTTAATATTTATTTGTCAATGATTACAATTGAAAAACTTAAAAAGTTCAAAGAGTCAGAAGACAAAGTTGAATTCAAAAAAGGAGAAGGCGGGAACATTTCATACAACGGAAGCAGCAAAACCAATCCGTCAGAAAGACGCAGATGTATTTTAGGGTATGTTACAGCACTTTGCAATGAAGAAGGTGGACTTTTTGTGATTGGAATGACCGATAGTTATCCGCACAAAGTATCTGGAACAAGTCAAAATCTTGGTTCAATTGGTGAATTAGAATCAAAAATTTATACAGATACAGATATTAGAACCTGCGTTTATGAATTGTTTGAAGACGACAAAAGAGTTTTGGTTATTGATGTTCCAAGTCGACCGATTGGAAAGGTTTTTAAGTTTGAAGATGTTCCATTAATGCGAGTTGGCGAGGATTTAAAACCAATGTCTGATGCTGTTTATTTAAAAATAATTCAAGAACAAGAACCAGATTTTTCTCAACAGATTTCTCCGGATTTAAAGATTGAAGATTTAGATTCAAAAGCAATTGCTATTTTGAAAGACAAGTATGCAATTAAGCAAAACAATCCACAATTTAGAACTTTATCAGATGAACAAATTCTTTCAGATTTAGAACTTTATAAAAACGGAAATCTTGCAAATGCTGCACTTATTTTGTTAGCCAAAAAAGAAGTTATTCAACAAAAATTGCCTCAATCGGCGGTTATGTTAGAATATAGAAATACTGAAAATCAAATACCTTTTGACAATAGAATTCAATATATAGAGCCTTTTTTTATTTTAATAGACCAACTTTGGAGTACAATTAATTTAAGAAACGGAAGTTTTCCTATTCAAGATGGTGCTTATATTTTCAATATTCCATTTTTTAACGAAGAGGTTATTCGAGAATCTATCAATAACGCAATTACTCATCGAGATTATAGAAAGACATCGGAAATAGTTGTCAAACAATTTCCTCAGAGATTAGATGTGATTAATGCTGGAGGATTTCCACTGGGTGTCAATTTAGGAAATTTATTAAAAACGCCAAGCACTCCAAGAAATAGATTATTGGCAGATGTTTTACAAAAAACAGGAATTGTCGAGCGTTCTGGTCAAGGTGTTGACAAGATTTTTTATAACACGTTAATAGAAGGGAAGGCAAGTCCAGATTATTCTAAATCAGATTTTTTCCAAGTTAATTTAAAATTATCAGCAGTTATTGAAGATAGGGCTTTTGCGCTTTTTATTGTTGCTGTTCAAGATGAATTACCAGAAAGTGAAAAATTATCAGTTTTAGAAGTGATTACATTAAATTTAATAAAAAACAACGCAAATAAAAAAAGTTTAGACACAGAAATAGTTTCTAAACTTTTTGAGAAGAAATTAATTGAGAAAAGAGGTCAAACAAATGCTCTTTTTTATATTCTTTCGAAAGATTATTATGAGTTTACAGATGAAAAAGCAAAATACTATAATCTTCAAGAAATAGATGAAAGTCAAGTTTTTGATACTATTTTTCAGTTTTTATTAAAAGAAGGAAGCGCAAAAATGAAAGATTTTGTTGTTCTTTTTGAAGAAAAATTATCCAGAAAACAAGTAAGAAATAGGGTTGAAAAATTTGTTTTAAATGAGTCCATTGAGCAACAAGGACTTGTATATAAAATTAGTGAGGAGTATATAAGAAAGATGGAAGTTTATGCCGAAGCAATATCTAAGACTATTTCTGATTTGGAAAATAAAAATGAAAGGGCCAAAAAAGGACCAAAAAAAGATCAGTAAATTGTTAAAAACTATTGATTTTTGTTAACAACTCGATTGTGAACAGTTGATTTTCAATAAATTTTTAAAAAATGAAAGGGCCAAATAATGGCCAAAAAATACCATAAATGGTAACACAAAACATTATTTAATTTAAAGACTAATAAAAGATTTTTGCCAAAAACTCTACAACATATTGCCGTAATGCGCCTTTCTGCAATGGGCGATGTTGCTATGACAGTTCCTGTTTTGCGAGCATTTGTGAATCAAAATCCTGAAATTAAAATTACAGTTGTTTCAAGAAAATTCTTCAAACCTTTTTTTGATGAAATTTCGAATGTAACTTTCTTTGAGTTCGATGACAAAAATAGACATAAAGGATTTTTAGGATTAATTCGTTTATTTCGAGACTTACACAAACTCCATATTGATGCTTTTGCAGATTTGCATAACGTTCTTCGTTCTAAAATTATAGGTTTATTATTTGCCATAAGCGGAAAAAAAACTGCGACAGTAGACAAAGGACGAGCCGAGAAAAAAGCATTAACTCAACCCGAAAACAAAATTTTTAAGCAATTGCCAACCATGTTCGAAAGGCATTGCAAAGTGTTTCAAGAATTAGGATTTCACGTTGATTTATCCAATCCAAGATTTCCTGAAAAAGCGATTTTAGATTCTCAAATTCAGGATTTAATCCACAATAAAAATCAAAAACTAATTGGGATTGCTCCATTTGCACAATATGAATCTAAAGTTTATCCAATAGATTTGATGCAAGAAGTTATCAATAAGTTAGTATTGAATCCCGAAAATAAAATTTTGCTTTTTGGTGGTGGAAAAAAAGAAATCGAAATTTTAAATTCCTTTTCAGAAAATAAAGAGAATGTAATTAATTGCGCCGGAAAAATAAGTTTTGTACAAGAATTGAAACTCATTTCGAATCTTGATATGATGCTTTCAATGGATTCTGGAAATGCTCATATTGCAGCCATGTTTGGCATAAAAGTTATAACACTTTGGGGTGCCACACATCCGTTTGCTGGATTTTCACCGTTCAATCAACCGTTAGAAAATTGCTTAACGGCTGATAGAAAATTGTATCCAAAATTACCAACATCGGTTTATGGAAATAAAATAGTTGATGGTTATCAAGACGCAATGCGAACGATTTTTGTTGATAATATTTTAGAAAAATTAAATTAAGCAATTTGAAGTCGCAACCATAAAAACTTGTTTCATCTTGTTAGTAATATTATACCAATAAGGATTACTAAAAACCCAACTATATTAATAAAAGTGACTTTTTCATTAAAAACAAAAACTGAAATTAAAATAATAAGTGAAATACTCGCCGCAGAAAAAACGGGATATGCAATTCCTAAATTAATTTCTTTTAAAGATTTTGTAAATAAAAATGTATTAATTGCGCCAAACAGTAAACCAACAGAAAAAATTACAAACCACTGTAAATCATTAGCTTTTCCAGAAAGAGATTTAAAAATGATGTAAGCAGATACATTAAATAAAACTGCAAAAATCAAAAATATATATTTCATGTAACTATGTTTGTAATGTAATTTATTTTAGATCATGTTTTCGTAAAATGAGGCACAACTTCTTACTTCTACAAATAAATCTTCAAATCGCTACAACGTCGAACAATATACGATTTTAAATTTTTTATAGTATCTTCATAATTAGGAGCATCAAAACCAAAACGTTCATGTTCGTGTTGTTCTTTTTGTATAGCTTCGCAACCTTTAACAACCTCTTTTAGCATATCGAGCATCGCTAATTCTTTGTTATTTGCTTTTTCGAATTTGAATTCTACAATTTCGTCTTGCATTTCCTCGCAATATTCCATCAATTTTTCAACTTCGGGTTCGTCAAGTAGATATTCTCTGTCTTTAAAAAGTTGTCGTATGTTTTTCATTTTCAATATCAAAAGTCAAATCTAAACTAAATCCCTCAACTGAGCTCGGGAAGACAGCAAAATGCAATCTGTAATCTAAATTAAACATCATCATAATCAACATAAATTGTACTTGAAGTTGGAATGGCTTGACAACTCAAGACCAAACCTTCGGCAATTTCTGAATCGGTCAAAATTGAATTTTTCTTCATTTCGGCTGTTCCTTCGGTAATCCTACATAAGCAACTGCTACAAATACCACCTTGACAAGAATATGGCGCATCGATTCCTTGTTTCAAAGCCGCTTCAAGAATAGTTTGTTTTTGAGACATTTCGAATTCGGCAAAATCGCCATCGACCATCATTTTTACTTTCGTATGACCGTTTCCGTCAACAGCAATAACTTTTTCAGTAGATGTTGTTGTGAATAATTCGAATTTTATGTTTTTATCAGCAACATTATGCTCCTTCAAAACGTCAGAAACCGAATTAATCATGGCTTCTGGTCCACACAAATAAAATTTATCAAATTCTTTCTCTTTATGTTTCGTATTCAAAACCATGTTTACAATCGATTTATCAATTCGACCAAAATTATCGCCATCAAGTTTCGATTGACTGTATACATAATGTACAAAAAACCTACCAACATTGTTGAGCATTAATTCGTGCAAATCGTTATAAAAAATAGTTTCTTCTACTGATTTATTGCCGTAAACCAAAACAAAAGTGCTTTTTGGCTCACTAATCAACATTGATTTTATGATCGATAAAACAGGCGTAATTCCGCTTCCAGCTACAAATCCTGCATAATTTTTTTGCTTTTCAATACTAGGTTCAAAAGTGAAATTTCCTTCAGGTGAAGCCACATCAATAGTATCACCAGCTTTTAATTGTTTGTTTGCAAATTGAGAGAAAACCCCGTTTTTAACCGCTTTTACAGAAATGCGTAATTCATCACTTTCAGGGTTAGAACAAATGGAATAAGCACGACGAATTTCTTGACCATCAAGCGTAAGTTTCAAGTTCAAATATTGACCAGCAATATATTTGTAATTGGTTTTCAACTCGTTAGGAACATTAAAAACAATCGAAACAGCGTCTTGAGTTTCCCGTTTAACTTCTTTTATATTTAATTTATAGAATGCTGACATTTGTATGTATTTTTTACAAAAGTAAGAAATGGAACACTAAACGTTTCTATCATTTTAAAAAAATTTAATTTTACTGTAACATTTTTGTAATTTTAATCTCTAATTGAGAAAACAAAGTCAAAATGTTCAAAAAATTTCTTTACCTCGAGTGGAAACAGTTTATCAGATCTGCATCATTTGGAACTAATCTTGCTTTAAAAATAATTCTTGGTTCAGTGGCGATTTTATATGCTATTTTATTACTAGCAGCAGGAATTGCACTTTTTTATGCGCTAAAGGAAATGAAACTCGATCCGTTGCATCAACTCAATAAATTTTTAGTGTATTATTTTGCATTAGATTTAGGGGTTCGTTTCATGATGCAAAAAATCCCAGTTCTAAACATCAGACCCTTATTAAATTTACCATTTAAAAAACCAACAATTGTCAATTTTTCATTAGGTAAAACGGGGCTTTCGTTCTTCAACATCATTCATTCTTTTTTCTTCATACCGTTTACAATCGTTTTACTAGTAGAAGGTTACGATGTGATTAGCGTTTTAATTTGGCATTTGGCAATGTTCTCACTCATATATATTAATAATTTTTTAAATATAATCATCAACAACAAAGACAGTTTGTTTGTGGTTTTTTTAGTAGTTATTTCAGTTTTCGCAGGTTGTCAATACTACGGATTTTTTAATATCACGGATTACACAAGTGTTTTTTTCGATAATCTTTTTGCAAAAAAATGGGTGTTCTTGATTCCGTTTTTGACGATGATTTTCTTGTATTATTTCACATTTAATTATTTCAAAAACGATTTGTATCTCGATGCTGGTTTATCATCAAAACACGACATTGCCAAAACCGAAAATCTAACATGGCTCAATCAATTTGGAACATTAGGAACATTCTTAAAAAATGATATTAAACTCATCAAAAGAAACAAACGATCCAAAACAACCGTAACAATGAGTGTTTTATTTCTCTTTTATGGATTGATATTCTTCAGAGAAAATTCACATCAGCCGCAAATCATGCATATTTTTGCAGGAATCTTTGTTTCGGGTGGATTTTTGTTCACTTTTGGACAATTTGTACCAAGTTGGGACAGTTCCTATTATCCGCTCATGATGACACAAAACATTCCATACAAGAATTATATTACATCAAAATGGTGGCTAGTAGTTATTGGAACAACAATTTCAACTTTGTTTGCAACATTCTATTTATACTATGGTTTGCAAGTTTATCTGTGTATTTTGGCAGGAGCAATTTATAACATTGGCGTCAATTCACATTTAGTGCTTTTGGCAGGAGCCTACACCAAAACACCAATAGATTTAGCATCTAGCAAAGGAGCCTTTGGCGACAAAAAAGCATTCAATGTTCAAACCATGCTAATTTCATTACCAAAATTACTAATTCCTTTATTGCTCTACGGATTTGGATTTTATGTTTTCAATCAAAACGTAGGACTATTGATGGTCACCATTGCAGGAATTCTCGGCTTTGCGTTTAGAGACAAAGTTTTTTCATTAATCGAAAAAGTATATAAATCAGAAAAATATAAAACCATAGACGCTTACAAGCAAAAAGGATAAAAATATAAAAAGCTTAGAGTAAATTTTTGGAAATCCTAAATCAAAATTAATAAAATGATACAAGCAACAAATCTTTCAAAATCATACAACGGAACACAAGTTCTCAAAATCGATAATCTAGAAATAAAAAAAGGCGAAAGTTTTGGACTCGTGGGCAATAACGGCGCAGGCAAAACAACTTTTTTTAGTTTATTGCTAGATTTAATTCAGCCAACAACAGGACAAATAATCAACAACAATGTACAAGTGAATACTTCAGAAAACTGGAAACCCTTCACAGCATCATTTCTCGATGAAAGTTTTTTAATTGGCTATCTCACTCCCGAAGAGTATTTTTATTTCATTGGCGATTTGCGCAATCAAAACAAAGCCGATGTCGATGCTTTATTAGCAAAACATGAAGAGTTTTTTAATGGCGACATTCTCAACGGAAAAAAATACATTCGCGATTTTTCAAAAGGAAATCAAAAGAAAATTGGGATTATTGCAACATTAATTGGCAATCCCCAAGTCATAATTCTCGACGAACCTTTTGCAAATTTAGATCCAACAACACAATTCCGACTCAAAAAAATAATTGCAGATTTAGCCGCAGATCCAAACGTTACCATATTGGTTTCTAGCCACGATTTACTTCACACCGTTGAGGTTTCGGACAGAATCGTCGCCATGCACAAAGGCGAAATCGTCAAAGACATTCAAACCAATCCAGAAACACTCAAAGAACTCGAAGAATTTTTCGCAGTTTAATTTCTTGGGCGTGACCACGAAGAAAAATCGTGGTCAGGCTTTCCGCTAAATCTTTCGTTCCATTTCATTCCACAAAAGGATATCGCTTCAATCCTTCACGCAAAAAAAGCAACATTTATTTCAAAATCACAAAAAGAAACGTATTTTTACAAGTTAAAATACTAAACTTCACATTTTGAAGTTTTAATAGTAAACCGTTTCCCATTGAAAACATCAAACAAACATATCATTGTTTTTGCAGCAATGCTCACATTACTAGCCTGTTCCACAAAAAGAGATAATTTTGCCAATCGAAATTTTCAGGCTTTGAACACCAAATACAACGTTTTGTATAACGGTGGCGTGGCTCTTGACAAAGGATTAACAAACCTCAAAACACAATACAAAGACGATTATTGGGACATTCTCCCAATCGAGCGTCAACAAGTTGTTTCATTAACAGGAAATGATGAAACACAAGCAAAACCCAAAAATGCCGATTTTGATCGTGCAGAAGAAAAAGCCACAAAAGCCATTCAACGCCGTTCCATGAATATTGATGGGTCTGAAAGAAATCCACAAATCGACGAAGCCTATTTAATGCTAGGTCAAGCAAGATACTATGATCAACGATTTATTCCTGCACTCGAAGCATTCAATTATATTTTGTACAAATATCCCAAAAGCGATAAAATATACACAGCAAAAATTTGGAGAGAAAAAACGAATATGCGACTTGAAAATGATGCATTAGCAGTTCAAAACCTCACAAGTTTACTCAAAGAAATTAAACTCAAAGATCAAGTTTTTTCTGATGCTAATGCAATTTTGGCACAAGCATATTTAAAAACAGATCAAAGAGACAGTGC
>JANPDC010000155.1:0-34298 GCA_031431275.1 Bacteroidota bacterium | reverse complement strand
CCAAAAAAGAACCTTTTTAGAGATAAAAGCGCCTAAAAAAATGACAGTAGTAAACGTCAAAAAACGCTAGGTTGAAACAAAAAACCCAATTGAAAAAATTACAATCGGGTTTTCATGGATATTTGAAAATTAAAATCTTGTTGATATTATTGTTTTATATCAAGTAAATTTTTTAGATTAATTAGTTACAATCAATTTTTTGGTAACCTTTTTTCCGTTTGAGTTAGTTACATACAAAGTGTACATTGCATTTGAACTTAAAAAATCTAGATTAAAACTCTCTTTTTTAGCATTAATTATGGTTTTTTTAAACATGACTTTACCTTGAATATCATAGATTTCGATTGTGTAATTGTCTTGAATGGCAAATACTGCATTTAGAAAATTTCCTTTCGCTACAGGATTTGGTGAAATACTCATGGCTATTGTTTCATCGTTTTGAGATACGAATTCGAACTCGTCTGTTGTTAGTGTAGAACCAAACTCATAGGCTCCAATGTCTGATGCTCCACCCGATGGTCGAGTGTTTCCATCGAAATCTGTTAGAGGAACTAATGTCGCTGTAGCCGCATTTATTGCTGGAGAATTCGAGTTGAGTTTGAAATTTGCTGCACCAGCATTTATAAATGATGGACTGGAATAAACTGATGCAGAACCAAGAGCAATTACTGATCCTGGATAAAATGCATTTTGTACTCCATCGCTAAGATTGTTGGTGATTACTGGCAATGACGGATTGGCTGACATGGTCAATACAACGTTTGACCAGGTGTTTTGTGATAGGATATTATTTTTGATCACAATGTTATAGGATGCGGTATTTAGATTACAAATTCCGTTTCCTCCATTTACGCCTCCGTTACCATACACTGTGTTGTTATAAATTTTGACATCGTGTATGTTATTTGGTGTTGAAATATTTGAGTTATTAATCGAAATCCCATGTCCTAAATTGTTATAAAAAATATTATTGTAGACGTTGATATTGTAATCTGATCCTCCTTCTTCTGCCCCAATACTCATTCCATACCAAGCAACATTATGAACAATATTACTATAAATATCAATGTTATATGCGGTGTTGTCATAGCCATCAACATAGATACCTCCAGCATATGGCATATTATAGATAATATTATTGTGAATTTTTCCGTTTCGAACGTTTGTTTTGGCATCAATACCCAAAGGAATATTAACTGCATTTGGCGGACTCATGCTATCGTGAACGGTGTTATTTCGGACTATGAAATTGTCAACACCACCAGAAATCGATAAATTTTCTTGATATCCACCAACAACTGCTTGAGAAATATCGTTATTTTGTATTATAACATTTGTTACTCCAGAATAATCTGCAGTATTCCCCCAAACTCCTATACCACAAGAACTTGAGTTATTGGTAATGCAATTTTGAACTACTACATTTGTCACATTTGGTCCTTGAACACTTATTCCTTCAGCTGTCAAATCCCATCTCGCGTTGATACACTTTAATCCGTTTACAATAACATTACTTGCTCTAACCTCAAACAATCCAGCAAAATTATAGGCTGCAGGTGTTGAGCCTGTTCCGTCTAGTATAACAATTTGTGCATTATAATTTGAAACTGTGATTTTGTTTGCTATCGATCCTGATTTTGTCATAATTGCTCTGCCAAAATAGGTACCACCAAGGATAAACACATTATCACCTGCTGTTAAACCCGAAAAATTTACGGCATAGTTGATGGTTCGCCAAGCTAAGTTTATAGATGTTCCATTATTAGTATCGTTGCCAGATGTTGAAACGTAGTAGTTGGTAGCACTACTTTTGGTAATTAAACCTAGAAAAAACACTGTAATAATTGTTCTTTTGAAATATGTTAAAAAAGTTTTATTTGCCATAAAAGTTTTATTTTTAATGAATTAGATTTCAAATTTAACATTTTAATAATTATAAAAAAAAAGATTTTGTGGTTTAATTTCTGTTATTTTTTTGAAAGTGTTTTTATGTAAAAGAAAAACAAAAAAATCCCAAACTTAAATTTGGGATTGAATAGATTATAAGATAAAATTTTACCTTACATTATTATTTTGTATCAAATCAATGTATAAATTAATTTTGTCTTTTAGTTCTTTCCTTGGAGTAATGAAATCTAGAAAACCATGTTCTAAAACAAATTCTGCTGTTTGAAAACCTTCGGGTAAATCTTTACCTGTCGTATCACGGACTACTCTTGGGCCTGCAAAACCAATTAACGCTCCTGGTTCTGAAATATTAATGTCTCCTAACATTGCGTATGATGCTGTGGTTCCTCCTGTTGTTGGGTCAGTACATAACGAAATGTATGGAATTTTAGCGTCTGCAAGTTGTGCTAATTTTGCAGATGTTTTGGCTAATTGCATGAGTGAATAGGCTGCTTCCATCATTCTCGCTCCTCCAGATTTCGATATCATTACAAACGGGGCATTGTTTTGAATGGAATGATTTATTCCACGCGCAATTTTCTCGCCCACAACGGCTCCCATGGAACCACCTATAAAGGCAAAATCCATGCAGCAAACAACAAGTTCTTTTCCTTTTGATTTTCCAACTGCGGTTCGAACAGCATCTTTCAACCCAGTTTTTGCGGTAACGTCTTTTAAACGTTCAGCATATTTTTTTGTATCAACAAATCCCAATGGGTCTTTTGAAGTCATATTTTTGTCTAATTCGACGAAATTATTGTCATCAAATAAGATTTCAAAATATTCTGCTGAACCAATTCTAACATGAAAACCATCTTCTGGACTTACCCAAAGATTTCGAGCTAGTTCGTCTGCATCAATTACTTTCCCAGTAGGAGATTTGTACCACAGTCCTTTTGGAACATCCATTTTGTCCTCGGTCGCTGTAGTAATACCTTTTTCTTTTCTTTTAAACCAACTCATAGTATTTTTGTTGTGAGTTATAAGTTATGAGTCATGAGTTTGCAAAGAAATTCATAACTCATAACTAATTTATAATGTATTGATGTTATTCAAATCGGCAAATGCTTCTTCTAATCTTTTATTGAAAGTCGTTTCGCCTTCACGAACCCATTTTCTTGGATCGTAGTGCTTTTTGTTTGGAGAGTCTACTCCGTCTGGCGAACCTATTTGAGTTTTTAGATAGTCAATATTTTTAACCATATAATCTCTGATGCCTTCGGTGAATGCAAATTGCAAATCGGTATCGATATTCATTTTAATAACTCCATATGAAATTCCTTCTCTAATTTCTTCCAAAGTTGAGCCAGATCCACCATGAAAAACAAAATCCACAGGGTTTACAGCAGTTTTAAATTTATTTTGGACATAATCTTGAGAATTTTTCAAGATTTTTGGAGTCAATTTTACATTTCCAGGCTTGTAAACTCCATGAACATTTCCAAAAGCTGCTGCTATGGTGAATCGAGGAGAAACTTTCATCAATTCTTCGTAAGCATAAGCAACTTCATCGGGTTGTGTGTACAATTTTGAACTGTCCACATCGGAATTATCAACACCATCTTCTTCTCCACCAGTAATTCCGAGTTCAATTTCTAAAGTCATTCCCATTTTTGACATTCGAGCCAAATAAGTTTTACAAATTTCAATATTCTCTTCGATTGGTTCTTCTGACAAGTCAATCATGTGTGAAGAATACAAAGGTTTTCCTGTTTTTTCAAAATGTTTTTCAGAGGCATCTAATAAACCATCGATCCAAGGTAATAGTTTTTTTGCACAATGATCTGTGTGCAATATAACGGTTGCTCCATAGGCTTCTGCTAAAGTATGAACACTTAATGCACCTGCTATTCCGCCTGCAATTGCTGCTTTTTCGTTGGTGTTTGAAAGTCCTTTTCCTGCATTGAAAACGGCTCCACCATTTGAGAATTGAATGATAACAGGAGCCTTTAATTTTGCTGCTGTTTCTAAAACTCCGTTGATTGTACTTGATCCTGTTACGTTTACTGCAGGAAGCGCAAAGCCTTTTTCTTTTGCGTATGCAAAGATTGCCTGAACTTCATCTCCTGTTGCAACTCCAGGTTTTATATTATGTGCCATTTTTTTATGATTTTATTAAAAACAAAAATAATAATTTTAAATTTAGAAAGGATAGTTTATTCCAATATTTAGAACTGAATTTGCAAAATTATAGTCGCGAAACCATTTTTGATTCGTTGTAAACGATGGATTATAGGTTTTAAATCCAAAATCTAAACGAACAACAAAGAAATTAAAATCTTGTCTAATTCCAAAACCCGAACCTACTGCGATGTCACCAAATGATTTTATTCCAGTAAATTTAGAATTTTCATCTTCAACTCCATCAAATGCATTCCAAATGTTTCCTACATCAGTAAAAATTGCCCCATTTGTTTTATTAAAAATATTAAATCGCAATTCTGCACTAAAAACTAATTTTAGATTGGCTTCATTAAAATCATTTTGGGCGCCGCTTTTTCCTGGTCCAAGTGAATAGGGTTGCCAAGCTCGATTGTCATTTGATCCTCCGGCAAAATAACTACGTGAAAACGGAATATCTTTTGAATTTCCATATGGGATGGCTATACCTGCAAATGCTCGTATTGCTAGAATTTTTTTTCCAGAAAAATCCCAATGTTTTACAAAATCAATTTCTCCTTTCAAATATTGAGAATAGTTTACACCAAATACTGAATTCACTGCATTTGGATCGTCTTTGCTTTGTGGATTTTTAGCAAATAATGAGATTAAATTTCCAGCAGATTCGAATTTTGTTTTGAAAGTATAAAAATAGTTGTCTGCTAAATCCGTTTTTGTGGTTTTATTGAATGTTATGCTACTTGCAAAAATTAAATCATTCTCAGTAAGCCTAATTTTTCGCTCATTAATACTTCTGATTGATTTGAAATCTTCGTTACTAGTCACAATTGTTGGATTTGTACCTAAAACATTTTCTAAAAATGCATTTGTTCCTGATTCTATTAATAAATCATTGTTTTGATCAAAATAGGATGGGTTCACTACATAGTTTTTTGCAAATCCATTTAAACTTCGATACGAAGATCGATAGACATTGAAATAATTTCCTGTGTTGATATTTTTTACATATTGAATATTTAATAAATCCAATCGAACAGAAGTGTTTTTTTTAGGTGCCCAATTGTAAATCAATGATGCTGTAAAATTTTCTTTATCTAATCCGATGTTTCGTTGTTTTGCAAATCCAATGTTTATGTTTGTTGAAGGAATCATCGTTTTAGGAATAATTTTATCTGTTCTAAACGGTAATAAAATACTCGGAAAAGTTAATTTAGAATCCAATCCAAATTCGGATATGTTAAAAAATCGATTATCTGGATTCGCTAAATCTTGCGAAGCCCCTAGGTTTCCTCTCCCACCAATTTCAAATGATTCAGCTCCACGAAAAATGTTTCTGATACTCAAAGATCCTCCTGCAGTAATTCCAAAAAGTTGAATGTTAGAATGTGTGAAATCTGTATTGAGATGGAATTGATATTTTTTTCGCTGACTGAGATAAATGTTCGCAATCAAAGAATTTGATTCGTTTTTATCAATTGAATATTGAATGTTAGGGTAATTAAAAGCACCCAAATTTCCCAAATATTTTGATGTCAAGGTAGTATTATCGTCAGAATATAAACTGTTTTTTGTAATAAAAACTGCATTTGTGATGGCTCTTGGTCTAAATTTGAGTTTTCCTGTTCCAAAAAGATTAAAATTTTTATAGAAAACACTATCGCGTTCCTTTGTTTTTGTTTTAGACTTTGAATCTGTATAAATATTTATTTTACTTATTTTATAAATTTTAAAAGGTTCACTTATTAGAGTATCATTGATTTTCTTATCTCTATCGTTGATAACTAATGTTAGATTAACTTTTTTATTGGTTTGAATTGTATCAATATCATAGTTTACGAAATTTGATTGAAAGTTGTAAACTCCATTATTTCTGAAATCTTTTGTGATTCTGTTTCGCTCATTTTGTAAATCTTCGATTTTATATTGTTGCTTTTTTAAAAAAGATTTTGATTTTCGACTTTCATATATAGAATCTAAAGTTTTGGATTGTATTTTAGTTTTTATAGAATCATTTATAAAAGGTAATCCTGTAGTTATAGTATATTTTGTTTTTAGTTTTTTTAGTCCTACGGAATCTATACTAAAAGAGGATTTTACATCAAAGAAACCTAGATTTTGATAATAAAAATTAATCCGAAGTAATGATTTTTCACTTTTTGAAACATCATATAATACTGGTGCTTCACCGTTTTTTTTCAAAATTTCGTGAATGCCAAAATAATAAAATGATTTCCCTAATCGATCGACTTGTTTTTTGGAAAGCCATTTTGATTTTCTTTCATATTTTCCAAGATGATTTGTGAACTTTGATTTGTAGACTGAATCTGGATCTTGAATTGCCATGTTATACAAATTCAATCTAAATCGATAGCCTAAAAGAGTTGTATTTGGTTTTTGATAAATTAAATTGTTGACATCCTCGGATTTTGAAATTACGTTATTTACTACAACTTCATTTTTTACAAGCAAACTCTTTCCTTTAGGGACTTTTTTTATAGAGGAACAATTTGAGATAGTTAGTCCTATTAAAATAAATAATGATATTTTTGTAAAAGCGTTTTTCAATTGAAATAAATAATTTAATTCAAAAGTACATTTTTTCTATGGTTAGTAAAAATCAAATTAAACTAATAAACAGTTTACAACAAAAAAAATTTCGAATTTCGAATAATTTGTTCTTTGCCGAAGGTCAAAAAGTAATTTTTGAATTGTTGAAATCTGATTTTGAATTGAAACATTTATATGCTACTGATCTCATTTTTAATCAATTTAATATCATTCAAAAAACATTAGTTTCACAATCTGAACTCGATAAAATGTCTGCACTTGCAACTTCAAACTCATGTTTGGCACTTTTTGAAATACCAAAAGTTGAAAAAAATGTACATTCAGATTTAATTGTAGTTTTAGATGACATTAGAGATCCCGGAAACTTGGGAACAATTATAAGACTTTGTGATTGGTTTGGAATTAATCAAATTGTTTGCTCACAAGAAACCGTAGATGTTTATAATCCAAAAGTGGTGCAGGCAACTATGGGATCAATTGCACGTGTTAACCTAAAATATTGTGATTTAATTGATTTTATATCAAAATCAAAACTCCCAGTTTACGGAACTTTTATGGATGGAACAAATCTGTATAAAACAAAATTACCCTCAAAAGCAATCATAATAATGGGAAATGAAGCTAATGGCATTTCAGATAAAATTGAAAAATTAGTGCAAAATAGAATTACTATTCCCCGTTTTGGAGAGTTACAAAAAACTGAAAGTCTGAACGTAGCGACTGCAACGGCTGTTATATTGAGTGAGTTTAAAAGAAATGTTCTAACAGTTTAATAAACCAAACTATATTTTTTTTACAATTTATAACAATTTGTTTTTGGTTTAAATAAACCAAGATGATTTTTTACACAACTGTACTGTTTTCATAAATAATATGACGTACTTTTTTCGATTGTAATTAATCCATTTACAATTATTTTGCACTCGTATTTGAAATTACAGATTATACCTTTCAACGTTTTTACTTAGTTGGTAACTAAATTAGTAAAATTTCAGTTGTCGAAAACTAAATACAATAAAATGGGCAAATTATAACTAGACAATAATTGCAACAAAGGAAGAATAGGTTTTCAATAAAAAAACAAAATTTTGAGGATTCTTTTTACTAAAACAGTTTTCAAATCTAGATGAAGTATTTCTAAAAATTCAAATGATACAACAAAAAACTATAAAATTCTGCATTCTGATTCAAATGTTTCTCATATGTAGACGTGTCACCATAATGTCCAGCATTTTTTATTGTTTTTAAAAAAATTGGGTTTTTTTGCGCAATTCGATTCTGTAGTTTTGCAACAAATTTATAAGAATGTAATGGCGGAACCCGATCATCATTATCCGCAGTAATAACTAAAGTTGTAGGATAGTTAGTATCTTCTTTTATATTATGAAATGGAGAATATTCCATTAAATTTTTAAATTCCGACTCTATTTCTGGATTACCATATTCGTCGAAATGATACTTTCCCACGGTATATTTATGAAAATTTATCATATCAAAAACCCCAACTTGAGGAATAGCAACTTTAAATAGTTCAGGTCTTTTAGTCATTGCAACTCCAACCAATAATCCACCTTGTGAGCCCCCAGTAATTGCCAATTTATTAGATGAAGTGTATTTTTCTTTTATTAAAAATTCTGCGGCATCAATAAAATTATTGAAACAATTTATTTTTTTTAATCCCATACCTTCTTTATGCCATTTTTCGCCTTTTTCGCCACCACCACGAATTTCAGCATAAGCAAAAACACCTCCTTTTTCAAGAAAATAAATCAATCCCGTATCGTAATTTGAAATATTTACTGAGCCAAATCCTCCATAGGCTTTCAAAAGAGTTGGATTTTTTCCATCAAGAAGAATACCTTTTTTATGTATTATAGTAATCGGAACATCCACACCATCCCTACTTTTATAACTAATGGATTTAGTTTCGAAATAATTCAAAGGAAAAAGAGTTGGTTTTGGAGGATTTGTTAAACTAAAAAAAGGTTGGTTCTCACCAGTTAAAATATTTATTTTATAATTTCTGTTGGGTAAGACATAAGAATGTACACCAAAAAAGAAATCTTTTGAGGTTTCATCAAAATAATTGTACTCTATATCTACTCCATTTGGAACATCAATCTTTCTGATAAAATTACCCTCATAATCATAAAAAATAATATAGTTTTTACCTAATGTTTTGTATTTACAAATTATATAATCTTCTGAAAAATAGGTATTTGTTAGCAAATGATTGTATATCTGAGGAATTATTGGTTTTTCGTCATTTCTATTCAAAAGATCAAAAGATTTGACATCACCCCAATTATTTTCTTTTGAAGAAAAATAAATGCGATTATTTTTACAGGTAATCAAATTAAAATCTTTGCTTTCAGAATCCGAAAACTTTTCTAAAAGGATTTCATTACTGTCTAGATTTGCATAAAAATAACTTCTTTTTGTATCCTCTTTATTCGTCTCGATTAAAAATAATTTGTTTTTAGAAGTAAAAAAAGAAAACGTTGTTTCTTTTTTTGTAGCATCATAAACCAACCGATCTTCCTCTTGAATCGAACCAATTTTATGATAAAACAATTGAAAAGTAGAATCTTTTGCTAAAAATTGTTTGTTGTTGTTGTTTTTATAAAAAACACCATTGTCTCTATTCCAAGAAACATTTGAAAATTTTATGTTTTTTAATACATCATTCAAGTCACTGTTTTTATTGAGGTCAACAAATCGAATTTCGTTTCTATCACTTCCATCTACACTAATTTTATAGGCTAACGTTGTTGAGTTTTTAGAGGGATAATAATTCGTTAGGTTAACATTTTTATCAGTATAAATCTTTGTTGGATTCACTATTTCAATAGGTTCGTCATTCAAATCCTTCATAAAATACAAGCTAGCAGCCTTCTTTTTTTCTTTAAAATACAATTTATAAAAAAATTTATTTTTCCTACTAGGCAGACTATATGATGTACGAGTATCATAATCTTTGAGTTTTGAAACTAACGAAAATGTTTTTTCTATTTCTAACTTATGATTTCCTATGTAGTTATTTTGCTGGTTAACCCAAAGTTTAACTTCCTCAGAGTCCAAATTCTCTAACCAACCATATTCATCTATGAAAGATATTTTGTGTTTTGTAATAGTTTCAGACGTTTTTTTAGTTTTGGGGGAATTTTGAGAATATCCAAAACAACATACTAATACAAAAAGAAGCACTAAATAATTTGATTTCATTTTTTGCAATTATTTTCACAAAAGTAACCGATTCATTACAAATATTTCAAAGAAGATTTCTTTTTTGTAAATTTGAATAAAATAAAAAAAATGCAACTTCAAGAACTAACCACAATTCAAGAAATGATTTCACAATTCGAAATCATAACTCATTTATATACAAATATTTCTCAAGAAAAATACGAATCCTACCTTCAAGAAATGATTCCACACAATTACAAACAACTTGCTGTTTTTGAAAACGAAGTTTGTGTGGCATTAACAGGTTTTTGGACAGGAATAAAACTTTGGTCAGGCAAATACATCGAAATCGATAATTTTATAGTTCACCCAGACCACCGAATGAAAGGTTTAGGCAAAATCATGACCGATTATATCGACCAAAAAGCCAAAGATTTAGGTTGCACAATGATAGTTCTCGATGCATTTACAGGAAATTTCAAAGCGCATCGGTTTTATTACAACCAAGGTTATGCCCCAAAAGGTTTTCATTTTGTGAAAATTATTGATGAAAATGGTTTGAGTTGAAAAAACAAAACGCAAATAGCAAATAGCAAAAGGCAAAAGGCAAAAAACAAAATATTATAGAGATTTCTGAAACTACTTTAAAACACAAAATCCTCCATTTTGTAAAACCAAAACACATTTTTTATATATTTAACAAAAAATTGCAACTTTTTTAAAATTGCAACGTATAATCACAAAAACAACTCTAAAATCTATTTCAAGAAATGGCTTTAAATAATTTTAATTGGAAAAGTATTTTTATTAACGATGAATCAAATTCAGGAACATCGAATACAAATCAAAATCCAACTTCAGAAACCAAAGTCGCACCACCAATAAGCGAAAATAAATTTCCAACCCAAAACAAATTTCCAGAAACACCGGCGCCAGTTGTTTACAACACAGGAAATATCACAAGTAACCCATTCCTGGACGAAATACTCGAAGTTTATAACAAAGGTTTCGAGTCTTTGAACAGCGATGGATTCGATTTTTTCGAAATGTACAAATCAGTCATGGCAGTTGGACCAACCAATCCGCAAAGTTATCAAATGGCATTTGCAATGGGAAAAAGTTTAAAATCAGATTTATCGAAAGAATTCTTAATCGAAAAATCAAAATTTTATACTTCAGAAATCGAGAAAGTTTATGCCAAATATGACACAACAGGAAATTCGAAAAACAAAGATCTAAATAATACTATCACAACCCAAAAATATAACTTAGGTAAAAATATTGCCGATCTCGAAACTCAAATTGCAAAATTGCAAGCCGAACTCGAAGCCAAAAAAATGGAACTTTCCAAAATCGACAATGACAACCACCAAATGTTTGCAGAAATTCAACAAAAAATAGAAGCCAACAACATAGCAAAACAAAAAATCTTAGAATCAATCAATACTGTAGTTACAGGAATAAACCAATATTTATAATGGACGCAAAATACGAACAAGAAAAAACCGCACTTTCAGAATTACCAATTCTAAAACACTTTGACGAATCAAAAGGCGAAATTGCACTCGATTCAAAAACCCTCAAAAAAGGCGAAAAAACTTTGTTTTACGCTTTGGCAGCAGCCGTTTTAGGAGTTGGAGGTTACCTGACTTGGACTTATATCATCCCACCATTATTCACAATGTTGGGACAAGCCATCGCACTTTCGGCAACCGCAGTTTTCTTGGTTTTCATGGTCATGATGTATCCAATAATAATGAAAGGATTACGTTTCTTGACCAAAAACATCCATAAAGCATTGATTCAAAGCAATCCATTTAACGAATTAGACGAGCAAAAACAAAAAATGATTAAAAATCGTGATGTTTTCAAAGCCACAAAAGCAAAACTGAAAGGATTGAAAACCGAAATGGAAATCGAAGGCGCAAAATCCGAAAAAGAAGCCAAAACATTCCAAGAAGATATTTTGAGTTTGCAACGCCAAGCCGAAAAACTAAAATCAGCAATGGACGAAATGGTCAAACAAGGCGGAATTGCGGCAAAAGACACCGACGAATATGTAGCATTGCAAAGCGAATTAGCACGAAAATTAAGTGATTCGCAACGCGTTTCTAACCAATACGAACAAAGCAAAAACTTCACTCAAAAATATGGAATTCGTGCCAACGTACTTGGCAAAATGGACAGAAAATTAACTTTGGCTGGAACCGCAATTGACATCAAAATTGCCGATTTTGATACCACAATCGTCATGTTGCGTAAAGAATATGAATTTGCCAAAAACGCCAAACAAGCCACCGAATCTGCTAAAAGTGCCATGATGTTCACCCAATCTTGGGAGTTAGATTACGCCCTCGAAGTCGTAACATCGACCATCGCACAAGACATCGCCAGAACATCAGAAAACCTTTTGGACATCGACACATTGACCTCGAAATATTCAGTTGATAATGACGAATTGTACTCACGTCTCGACACATTGGCCGACAAAATCAAGACTGGCGACAACACCATTCCCGATTCATCTAAATATGCCAATCCAAATTACAAAATGAGCAAAGACGACAAACTCGCAAGCGGCGGATTTGGAGATATTTTTTAAGATAATATTTTGGGCGTTACCCCGATGAAAAATCGGGGTCAGGCTATTCGCTCACAATTTTTTTGGTTCCGATAAAAATCGGAATCAAAAAAGATTTCCGCTACTATCCTTAACGCAAAACCAAACTAGAACCAAAGAAAATTTATTTATTTCTACTCAGTCTTCCCAGAGCAGTCTCGGGATTTATTTCAAAAACAATTATTTCAAAAACTAAATTAAATACAAAATGGGAAAAATTTTAAGAACAGAGAAACTCACAACATTTTCAGAATTATTGATAGTTGTTGGGGGAATTGGTGCAATTCTTGGAGCAATTTATTTTATTTCACCAGGAATAAAAACAGCAGTTTCTAAACAACTATCAGGAATTGAACTCAACTCGGGCGATGTAAACAATATTACAAATGCCGAAAAAATGGCATTGCCAAGCAAAGATATTTCATCAACGGTTTCAGGAAAACCATTAGTTAGAATTGCAGGTTATGCTTGGAACGCACAATCAGGATTGCTTGTTGCCAACGGTGGACCAAAAACAACACAAGGTTCGTTGATGGAAAAAAATGGCGTAAATCTTCAAATCATTCGTCAAGATTGGTTATCAGAATTGCGAAACATGCAAATGAAATTCGTAGAAGAATTCGATAAAGGAGCAGCATTTCCAACATCAGACAAATCAGTTTTTGGAATTACAATTATGGGCGATGGTGCACCATTTTACATCAGTTCTGCTCAAAAAGCATTAGACGAAAAATATGGAAAAGGTAAGTATCATTTGCAAGTTTTTGGTGCTATCGGAATGAGTTATGGCGAAGATAAATTAATAGGACCACCAAACTGGAAATCTGACCCAAAATCAATGAAAGGTTCAGTAATATCAGCAGTTCTTGGCGATGGAGACTGGGTTACAACCGTAAATTATTGCTTTGCAAATGGTTTGAAAGTCAATCCTGACCCATCAACCTATGATGCTGATGCAGTAAATATTTATGCATCAGAAAATGACGATTACATCAAATCTGCTGAAGAATTAATCAAATCGCAAACAACAGGTTGGACGGTTTCTTTGAAAGAAGTTTCGAACGGAAAACTAACAGGAAAATCTGTGAACCGCAAAATCGATGGTTGCGCAACTTGGACGCCAGGTGACAAAACTGTTTTCGATAAATTATCTGGTTTTCAAGATATTGTTTCAACCAAAGAATTCAACAATCAAATGCCTTGCGTTCTTATAGGTTTGAAAGAATGGGCAACTAAAAATCCTGAAATTGTATCAAATATTCTAAAATCGACATTAACAGCATCGAACCAAATGAAAAACCATGAAGATTGGAAAGTTCGTGCTTCGCAAGCGGTTGCTGATACGTATCAAATGGAAACTCCAGAATATTGGTACAAAATGTTCAAAGGCGAACAAGCAACTAAAAACGGAATTACATACAACATGGGCGGTTCGAAAGTATTTAATTATGCTGACGGAATGCAATATTTTGGAATGGCAGATGGCGTAAACCGTTACAAATCAGTTTACAATTCAGTTTCAGGTTATTTAACAGAATTGAATCCGTTTGGATTTAACGAAAATGTTGGTGCAGTTGTGCCTTATGACGAAGCCGTGAATTTATTTTTCCTTAAAAACATTAATGATATCGAATCATCATCTGCAGATAAAGCAGATTATACGGCTCAAAAAACAGAAGTTATGGCTTCTGGCGAATGGAACATCAACTTTGGTTCGGGTAGCGCATCAGTGCAAAATAATTCGATGAAAGATTTAGAAAAAATCTACAACTTATTAATTCAAGCCGAAAATTCTAAATTAACAATCGTTGGACATACTGATAATGCTGGAAATGCTGATGCGAATTTATCGCTATCTAAAAACCGTGCACAAGCCATTGTAAATTACTTGAAAAACAAAGGAATTCCAGAATCACGTTTCCAAATGATTGACGGAAAAGGTCAAAACGAACCTATTGCTGATAACAATTCGGTTAACGGAAAAGCAAAAAACCGTCGTGTTGTAATTAATTTCTTGAAATAAAATCCTTCCGCTTCTTACTCTCTCCTTTGGAGAGGGTTGGGGAGAGGATTACACTCTTTTTATGCTAAAACTTTTCACACCATTCGAAAAAGTATCTAAAACAACCAGAACAATCATCTTGGTTGGTTGGATAGTATTGTTGCTAACACTTTGGTTTGTTGGTACCATGGGAACTAAACATTTGTTCCCAAACCCAAGTCAAGTGCAAGAAGGATTAACAGGATTGTTCAATGAAGGATTGGTAGTTCACATTTTCCACTCGTTGCAATTGTGTTTTATATCCATTTTATTGGCGACTTTTTTCGCATTGTTATATGCTTATTCGTTCCCAATTCCGTTATTGAAACCGATTTCAGAATTTGTAACAAAATTCAGATTTTTGCCATTAACTGGATTGACCTATTACATCACAATAATCGTTCACGATGCCAGAAACATGCAAATTTGGATTATGGTAATTTTCTTGACAACATTTTTAACTACCTCGTTAATAGCAATTATAAAAGATATTCCACAAGAAGAATTTGACCATGCAAAAACCCTAAAATGTTCACGTTGGGAAGTACTTTGGCAAGTAATTGTTTTAGGTAGAATTGATTATGTAATCGATGCCATTCGTCAAAATCTTGCCATTACTTGGATGATGTTAGTTACCGTAGAATCTATCGTAATCGCATCTGGCGGATTAGGATTCTTGATAAAAAATTCAGAAAAATTTGCCAATGCTGGAAGAATAATCGCTTTACAAATCATTATTTTATTGATTGGTTTAGGATTAGATGCAGGAATAAATTTCTTAAGAAAAGCACTTTTTAGATATTCAAAAATATAATCGACATCAATCATGGAACATAGTTTTAAAGAAACCTTATTATATGTCGAAAATTTGAGCGTGGCTTATGACAGCAAGGTAATCATAAAAGACATTAATCTTACCGAAAAAGATGTTGTTCGAAATGGCGTTGAAAACACAGGACAAATCATTGCAATTGTTGGTCGTTCTGGTCGCGGTAAATCGACTTTTTTCAAGGCTTTGACAGGATTAGTCGAACCAAATTCAGGTAAGATTCTTATTAAAGATTTCAATAGCAAAGAAGAAAATGCTGCCAAGCCTGTTCAAGAAGGAAATATTGGGTTTGTAGACCAAAAATACACACTTTTTAGACACAAAACAGTCAAACAAGCCCTGAAATTTGCGTTGCGAAAAACAACTTTATCAGATACTGAAAAAGACAAAAAAATTGCGAGTTACATTTCAAAATGGGGTTTAGATTCTTGTGTTGACAAATATCCAAATGAACTTTCGGGCGGACAAAGACAACGAACAGCAATTATTGAGCAACTTTTTTCGTCAGACCAATTTATTATTATGGATGAACCTTTTTCTGGACTTGATGTCGGAAATATCGAAGAAGTAAAAAAAGCAATCGATTTGCTAAGTTCAACATCAGAATATAACACACTTTTATTTTCCACTCACGATATTAAATTGGCAATTGAGTTGGCACAAACCATTTACGTAATTGGTTACCCAACAATTAATGGCAAAATTCAAGATTATGGAACCGTAGTTGCTAATTACGATTTACGTGAAATGGGTTTGGCTTGGAAGGAATATGGCGAAGAACATCGAAAATTATATAAAGATATTGTGCATCAGATGATGGTTTCTTAATTAAATGTTGTATTTTTATATATGAATAAAACTAACAATCAGCCACTTGACTTCCTCATAGACAAATTAACAAATTCAATCGAAAATGCAATTACAAATGAAGTTTTCGATACCGAAATAACTAAATTATTTGTAAAGGATTCGAAACATTTGAAAAAATCTGATTGGCGATTTGACTGGAAAAAAGAATTAAAAGATGAATCAAAAGAAGTTTATAAATTAACAACTGCAAATAATCCATCTATTATTCAAGGTTTAATTAGTGTTGAAGATAAAAATGACCATATTTTTATGCATTTGATAGAAAGTGCAAAATTTAATATTGGTGCTGGAAAAGTATATTTTGGAGTTCCTGGAAATTTAGTTGCTTATGCGTGTAAAGTTTCTATGGATAAAAAATATGGAGGATTTGTAGCATTTGATGCCAAAACGGTTTTGATAAAACATTATCAAGAAACACTTTTTGCAACTCATTTTCGCGGTTTGCGAATGTTTATTGAAACAGACGCATCTATAAAGTTAATTGATAGATATTTTAAAAAATAGAAATTATGGGATTAATTAAAGAACCAAAAGATGTAGATTTTTCTACTCAATCTGAACCTTGGACAGAAAAAGATTTATTTGATTTTAGAGTTTTAATGAATGAAATTAAAGAAAAAAATAAAAAAATTAAATCTTTAAATTTGCATAAACCTAAAAAATCTATAATTTTAAATTCTTAAAAAGAATAAAATTTTTAAAACCATTAAGAAAATTAAGTTTAAGTAAACCTAAATAAACCTTATTTTCTTAATGGTTTTTAAAATTTTAATAATCAGCGAAAATCCGTTTAATCAACGTCATTTGCGTTCAAAAAATAAATAAATCATCTTGAAAAAACGAAATCCAATATCATTTTTAGAAGATTCTTTTTCATCATTAAAAGAATATCTTGACCAAGAAATCAATGAAAAACCAATGTTTTTTGATGCTACTTTCATTCAAAATCTAAAACAAGAAACCTCTCAAATTATTGCAATTTGCGACGAATTAAACAAAGACGAAAAATTTGTTCAGAAAATTAATGCACTCGTAAATCCAAATTCATCAAAAGGATTATTGTTTAGAGCGCAACAATTTTTCATTTCAGATTTAATAGCATTATATAATCTGAAAATTGAAAATCAAACCGAAAAATCACGTTTCGCTTTAGCGTATTATTATGATGCCTTGCGCAACAATCATTTTGCAGACGAACGAGGAATTTCGACTTTAAATAAACTCGTTGCATCGCCAGAATTCAAATTGCATTTAGAGAAAATTCGTCGAGAAAACGTTATTTTATCATCAGACGAAAGTAAAAAATTTTCTTACTTGACAAATGTTTTAACTGCTATAAAATCTCCTAAATCAGAAGAAATTAAAATCAAGTTCGAAAGATTTATGCAATTTTCTTTCGATTTAAAATCAGATGATAAAACAGCAACAACATTTTTAGAATCTAAACAAAAAGAAATTTCAAACAATAAAGTTTCTGAAGTAAAGGAAGAAGATTCACTAGAAAAAGTGCTAGAAGAATTAAACAAATTAATTGGTTTAGAAAACGTAAAACAAGACGTTAACGAACTTATAAATTTATTAGAAATTCAGAAAAAACGTTCCGAACAAGGATTAAAAAACATAGAAATCACTTTACATACAGTCTTTTTAGGTCCACCAGGAACCGGAAAAACAACAGTTGCGAGATTGTTGAGTAGAATTTTTAGACATCTTGGATTTTTATCTAAAGGGCAATTATACGAAACCGACCGAGAAGGAATGATTGCAGGATTTGTTGGACAAACAGCAACCAAAGTTGATAAAGCCGTCGAAGAAAGTTTGGGTGGCGTTTTGTTTATAGACGAGGCTTATGCCTTGACAACCAATAGTTTTGGAAATGATTATGGTTCAGAAGCCATAAATACTTTATTAAAAAGAATGGAAGACCATCGAGAAGATTTAGCAGTTGTAGTCGCAGGTTATGACGAGCCAATGAAACTTTTTATTGAGTCAAATCCTGGTTTACGGTCTAGATTCAACAGATTTTTCACATTCGAACATTTCAAACCAGAACAATTAATGCTAGTTTTCGAATCGTGTTGCAAAAATGCAGATTTTATATTGAATGACGATGCTAAAGAAAAACTTTCGGATACTTTCGATTTATTATACTCTAAAAAAGATGAAGGTTTTGGAAACGCCAGAGTAGTTAGAAATCTATTTGAAAAATGCGTTCAAAACCAAGCCAATCGAATAGTAAAAATCAAAAAAATAACTCCAAAAATCTTAAAAACATTATCAGAAGAAGATATCCCTGAACCAAAAGAAACCCAAGAACAAGTTTTTTTTGCTGCGAATAATGAGGATGAAAAATAATTGCTATTAAAAAAATCATTAAATTTGGTTTTAAATATTAAAATTATGGAAACTCAAACCATCGAAAAAAATTTATTAACGGAAAATCAGGAATCTCAAAAGCAAGAATTAATCAATTGGATTTCAACAATAAACGATGTTCAAGTTATTGAAAACCTGACCGAATTAAAAAGAAGAGCCACTTTTAATTTTGAAGAGGAATTCAAAAAAGGATTAACCGTTGAAGAGTTTAGAGCAGCAATTAAAAAAAGAATCAAAAATTACGATTGGAAAAAATGATTATATTCCAACAAAACGTACTAGATTATTTTGATGATTTAATTCACATACTTTTCAAAGAAGAATATTTTGGATTTGTAGAAAGTTCAGAAATTTTCGTAGATAAAATAATAGATTTTGTTTATAAAGATATTTATACATTTCCATCAAAAAAAACACCAAAAAATGTAATACGGTTAGGATCAAACTACATTTTCTATAAATCAAATCAACGTACAACTTGGTATATTTTCTTTGAACAAATCGAAAATAATTACCTGATTACAAACATAATAAATAGCAATTCCGAAGAAGCAAAATTTTTATAAAATGGAAACACAAACAGCAACCAAAGTAAAATTTTCAAAGGAACTTTCAATACAAAAGCAAGAATTAATCAATTGGATTGCCACAATAAACGATGTTCAAGTTATTGAAAACCTGACCGAATTAAAAAGAAGAGCCACTTTTAATTTTGAAGAGGAATTCAAAAAAGGAATTACAGGCGAAGAATTGAAGAAAAGAACGACTGCTTTTTTAAAGACTTTACCTTGGAAAAAATAGTAATTATTTATAAAGCAGATGTAGAACTTTATTTGAATGATTTAACTTTTACACTTTTCAAGAAAGATTATTTTAGTTATTTTGAAAATTCTGTAATTTATAAAGATAAAATAATTGAATTCATCGAACAAGACATTCAAAACTTCCCAGCAAAGAAAACGCCAAAAGAATTAAAAAATTTCGGTTCAAATTATATTTTCTATAAATCAAATCAACGTACAACTTGGTATATTTTCTTTGAACAATTTGATAACAATTACCTGATTACAAACATAATAAACAGCAATTCCGAAGAAGTTAAATTTTTGTAAAATGGAAACACACACTTTATTAGACATAACCAAAGAAAAACAAGAAATAGTTGATTGGATAGCAACTGTTCAAGACATTTCAGTTTTAGAAAATTTAATTGAATTAAAAAGAAGAGCCACTTTTAATTTCGAAGAAGAATTCAAAAAAGGATATTCTGCAACAGAAGCAAGAAAAATATCTAAACAGAAAATTAAAGAATGGTGGCGAAAATAGAAATTATTTACACCAAAGCGTTTATTGAATATTTAGATACTTTAGTTTTTATTCTTTACAAAAAAGAATATTTTGGTTTCATAGAATCGTCAGAATCCTATATTGATAAAATTTATGATTTCATCGAACAAGACATTCAAAACTTCCCAGCAAAGAAAACGCCAAAAGAATTAAAAAATTTCGGTTCAAATTATATCTTCTACAAATCAAATCAACGCACAACTTGGTATGTTTTCTTTGAACAAATTAAAAATAATTACCTGATTACAAACATAATAAACAGCAATTCCGAAGAAGTAAAATTTTTATAAATGAAAATATTTCTAATCTTTATTAGTCTTATATTAAGTCAGACTTGCAATAAAAAAATGCAAGATTCAGAAATTTTGGCACAACTGCCGTCGATTATTGAAACCGTTTATTTTCAAAATTGGATTGGCGGACAAGAACAAACTGGCTCAGGAACAACTTTTTTTATACAATTCAAAAACTCATTTCCTGAAAACATCAAACTTCAAAAAATTTATTTTCGAGGTCAACAAACCGAATTGCAACCCGAAGATGAAAATATTTATACTGCCAATTTTACGAACAAACCAAAAGAAAATAGAATTTTAGATATCGATTCCGAAAAAGAATTCGGCAACAAACCACCAGAAATTTTAAAATCTAAATATGATTTAAAAGCAAACGAAGCCATTTTACAATTCGAAAAAGACAATAAAACATTCATTTACAAACTCGAAAACATAAAACAAAAAGAACTTTTGGCATATCCTGCTTCAAAACCAAGAAATTAGTTATTTTTGTCTCAAATAAATCAATTTTATACAATTTTACGAAAAACAAATTCGTGAAAATTCGTGAAATTCGTGTCAAATAAATGAGTCTATACAAATCACTTTTCAAACAAACACTAATCTACGGCTTGGCAACAGTTTTACCGCGAATGATTAGTTTTTTACTCAATCCATTATACGTTCACGCATTACCAAAACAAGAATTCGCAGACGTTTCAATCGTTTTTGCATGGTTAGTTTTCTTCAACGTAATATTATCCTACGGAATGGAAACCGCTTTTTTTAGATTTTATAATACAGAAGACAACAAAAAAAATGTCATATCAACAGCCACAATATCAGTGTTTTGGTCGTCAATAACATTCTTAATCATTTCATTATTATATAGAAACACCATTTCACGTTGGTCGGGTATCAACCTCGAATATGTAACCTATACCATTTGGATTTTAACCTTCGATGCCTTGGCAATCATACCATTTTCGAAACTTCGAGCCGAGAAAAAACCAATGAAATATGCGTTAATAAAAATCGGAAACGTAACCTTAAATTTCGCCTTAAACCTATTTTTTCTATTATTATTACCCAATTTAGCCAACAACAACCCATCAGGATTTTTCAACACCATTTATTATCCAAACTCGCAAGTAGGCTATATTTTCATTTCAAATTTATTGGCTAGTTTAGCGACATTTGTAATTTTATCGCCCAATTATCTCAAAATAAAATGGCATTTCGACAAGCAATTGTGGCAAAAAATGATGAAATATGGTTTCCCAATCTTGTTAGCAGGAATAGCATTTGCCATAAACGAACATTTCGACAAAATTTTGCTCGAAAAACTGCACGTTTCCAAAGCCGATATTGGAGCCTATTCCGCCTGTTACAAAATCGGAATGTTCATGGTTTTGTTCCGAACCGCCTATACATTGGGCATTGAACCGTTTTTCTTTAGCCATGCCAATAGCGAAAACGCCTCACAAACCTATGCAACAATAACCAAATATTTCGTCATAGCAGGTTCATACATACTATTGTTAGTCATCGTTTTCATAGATATTCTCAAGCATATTTTAGTGCCAAATTCCAGTTATTGGGACGCCATAAAAGTCGTTCCACTCATCATTCTGGCCAACTTTTTTCTAGGCATATACACCAATTTATCCGTTTGGTACAAACTCATCGACAAAACAATGATAGGCGCCTATATTTCTATTTTCGGCGCCATCATCACGCTCATTCTCAACTTCATGCTAGTACCAACAATGAGTTATTACGGCTCAGCAATCGCCACAATCGCCGCCTATGGAAGCATGATGTTTGTATCCTATTATCTCGGACAAAAAAAATATCCAATACCCTACGAAATCAACAAAATAGTCAGTTATTTAGGCATCTCAATCGCACTTTCAGCACTATCATTCTATGTTCCCAAACTTCGAGAAAGTTATATTTTTGGCATATTAGCACTCCTATTCTTCGGATATTTTATTTACAAAAACGAAAAACAAGTCATTTTAAAAATCATAAAACGGAAATAATTAATAATTTTTTGCAGAAGCCAATCGCGTCGTCCGTTGCAATCTTTTTCTCCAAAATCTTTTTTTTCTAAGTCAAAAAACGAACTTCCGCTGGTCGTTGTTTTTAGCCAAGAAAAAATAGATTTTCTCAAAAAAGGATTTTCACTTCCACCACGGCTATAACAACCAAATCCAAAAGAAATTTACTAAAAATAAATCAAAAAAGAATCATAAAACACTCAAACTTAAAGAAACTTTAATTCCTAATATGTTTTAAAAATAACTATGTGTTTTTAAGACAATAAATGTTTAGAATTTTCCTTATTCCAAAAACCTTATTATCTTAGCACATTCAATAAAAAACCAAAAATGAAAATCAATATCATCAATAAATCGCAACATCCATTACCCAATTACGAAACCATAGCATCAGCAGGAATGGACATGCGCGCCAATATTCAAGAGCCAATAACCATAAAATCACTTGAACGAACCATGGTTCCAACCGGATTATTCATTGAATTGCCCGTAGGATACGAAGCACAAGTTCGTCCACGCAGTGGATTAGCCTTTAAAAACGGAGTAACATGCCTCAATTCACCAGGTACAATCGATGCCGATTATCGAGGCGAACTCAAAGTAATTTTAGTAAATTTGTCGCATGACGATTTCACAATCAACAACGGCGACCGAATTGCTCAAATGGTAATCGCCAAACACGAACGAGCAGCATTCATCGAAGTTCAAGAATTATCCGAAACCAGCCGAGGCGAAGGCGGATTTGGTAGTACGGGAGTGAAATAGATAATCTAACCCCAAAAGGGGAAATTTATAAATATAGTAAAACCTACCCACCCTTGGTAGTTCCCCTTAGGGGGTTAGGGGGCTTACATGAAAATAATAGTTCCAATGGCTGGTCGTGGCTCACGTCTTCGCCCACATACATTAACAGTTCCAAAACCACTAATTCCAATTGCTGGAAAACCAATTGTTCATCGATTAGTCGAGGATATTGCTGGCGTAATCAATCAAAAAATAGATGAAATTGCATTTATAATCCACAAAGATTTTGGTAAAAAAGTCGAAAAAGATTTAATAGCAATTGGAGAAAAATTAGGTTCAAAAGGAACTATTTATTACCAAAACGAAGCATTAGGAACGGCTCATGCCATCATGTGTGCCAAAGAATCCATGTCAGGACCAATAGTTGTTGCCTATGCAGACACACTTTTTCGAGCAGATTTTACACTAGACACAACAGCCGATTCGGTAATTTGGGTAAAACAAGTCGAAGACCCAAGCGCATTTGGAGTAGTAAAACTAAACGGAAACAATCAAATAGTTGATTTTGTAGAAAAACCAAAAGATTTTGTTTCTGATTTAGCAATAATCGGAATTTATTATTTCAAATCTGGTGAAAGTTTGCGGGCTGAATTGCAATATTTGTTAGACAATAACGTTGTGAAAGGTGGAGAATACCAACTTACCGACGGTTTAGAAAATATGAAAATAAAAGGCATGAAATTTGTACCAGGTAAAGTAGATGAATGGATGGATTGCGGCAACAAAAACGTAACAGTCGAAACCAATTCAAGATTATTAGGTTTTTTGCAAAAAGATGGTCAAAATTTAGTTTCAAATAATATCAAAAGTGAAAATTCAACCATAATCGAACCTTGTTTCATTGCCGATGATGTCATTTTAATAAATGCTACAGTTGGTCCAAATGTCTCGTTGGGTAAAGGTTGCCATGTAATTGATTCAAAAATCAAAAACAGTTTGGTGCAAAACCACTCACACATTAAAAACGCAACTCTAGATAATGCAATGATAGGAAGTCATGCAAGTTTCGATGGAAATTTCACAAGTATTTCGATTGGAGATTATTCAGTTTTGGAGTAATAATTTTTATCCTAACAGCCTCGCCACGGCAGGCTGTTAGGTATTTTCAATAAACAATGAAAAAAACATTTCTAATATTAATTTTCTCATTTGCATTTAGCATCAATTTTTCAGTTTTCGCACAAGAAAACCCAGAGGATGTTGCTTCAGCAAGCGATAATTTTCAAATTTCTTATTTCGAATCTTTAAAACAAAAAGCCATTCAAAATTATGACAAAGCCATAGAAGCGTTGGAGAAATGTGAAAAAATTGAACCAAAAAATGCAGTCGTGTTTTTTGAGTATGGTAAAAACTATTTTTTATTAAAAGATTATAAAAGTGCTTATACAAATTTCGAAAAAGCAACTCAAATTGACCCAAAAAACCGTTGGTACTGGGCAGGAATGTATGATGTAAGTTATGCAACCAAAGACTATAATCAATCCATCATTAACGTTCAAAAACTAATTGAGTTTAAAGAAGATTACAAAGAAGATTTAGTTTCGTTATACATGAACACACAACAATTTGAAAAAGCGTTAACATTGATTAACGAATTAGATCAAAACGTTGGAAAATCTGATAAACGTGATTTTTATAAATCTCAAATCCTTCAAGATTCGAAATTTCAAACGCCTCAAAAAGATATTCTTTTAGAACAAATCAAGAAAAATCCAAAAGAAGAATCGAACTATTTAGAACTCATTAGGATTTATTCTCAAAGTGGACAAGAAGTAAAAGCAGAAGAAATAGCAAAGAAGTTAGAAAAAGAAATTCCAACTTCTGACTGGGCACAAGTAAGTTTATTTAAAATTTATATCAATAAAAATGATGGAATCAATGCTGTAAAAGCAATGAATATTGTCTATGATAGCAAAAAAATTGATGATAAAATAAAACATAGAATTTTAAACGAGTTTTTGATTTTTGTAAAAACAAATCCAAAATACAATCCCGATTTAGAAAAGGCAATCGACTATTTCAAAAACGATCCGAACATAAATGTAGCAAAAGAAGTTGCTAAATATTATCAGAATCAAAAAGAGTATAACAAAGCGATTCAATATTATGAACTACATCTCAAAAACAATACATCAGAAGATGTTGAAGCAACAATCTTAATGTTTGATTGTTACTCACAAATCGGAAATTTTGAAGTTTTATCAAAAAAAGCAGAAAAAATGGTTGATTCCTTTCCAAGTCAACCACAGTTTTATTACTTTGCAGGATTATCATACAATCAATTAAAAAATTTTAAAAAAGCAAAAGATTTTCTAGAAACAGGAATTGATTATTTGGTAGATGACAAAGCACTAGAAATAAATTTCAATATTCAACTAGGAGAGTGTTTTGCAGGATTAGGCGATTCAGCAAAAAAAGAAATATACTTTACAAAAGCCCAAAAAATGTTAACTAAAAAATGATACTATTAAAAATAAATTTGGCATCAATGAAAAAATACCTTGGTTTGATTCTCTTAGTCCTTGTTTTTTCGTGTAAAGCGAAAAAAGTTGTTGCAAAATCAAATGCCACAGAAACAGCAATCACATCAGAGCAAATAATAGATAATCATTATAACAACAAAAAAGAGTTTACAACGTTAAACATTAGATCATCAGTAAAATATAGTGATGACAAGCAGTCACAAAATGTAACAGCAGACATTCGAATCAAAAAAAACGAAATTATTTTAGTAAGCATTCGTTTCATTGGAATTACAATGGCAAAGGCAATCATAACGCCCGACAAAGTTAGATATTATGAAAAACTTGGAGGCAAATATTTCGAAGGCGATTTTTCAATGTTGAGCCAGTGGTTGGGAACAGATTTAGATTTTAACAAAGTTCAAAATTTGTTTATTGGTCAAGCACTAGATGATTTAAAAAAAGAAAAATACAGTAACATTATCGAAGATAAAATGTACAAACTAGATAATGTATCAGATAAATTAAACAGAAAAACATTCTATTTTGAGTCAGATAAATTCTTAATTAAAAAACAAGAAATCGCTCAAACTGAAAAACAAAGAATGTTACAAATTTTATATCCAGAGTTTAGAGAATATCCACAAGGAGTTTTACCAAACAGTATTAAAATTGATGCTGCACAAGATTTGAGAAGAACAAATATAAACCTTGATTACAGTTCGGTATTTTTCAACGAAGAGTTAACATTCCCATACGCAGTACCAGAAGGTTACGAAAGAATTTACATCAAATAAAGCATAAAATCAAATGCCAAAATACATTATTTACATAGTTTTAGTTTGTTTTTCCATCAAAATGAATGGACAAATCAGCCAACAAGAAAAACTCGAACAACGAAAAGCCGAAATTCAAGCGCAAATACAAGAGAATCAAAAATTACTAAAAAAAGTCAAAAATCAGGAGAAATCCGTATTGACAGTAATTGGAATTAAAAATCAAAAAATTCATCTCAAAGAAAATTTAATCGCAACAAACGAATCACAAACAAAGGTTTTGAACAATAACATGTATCGAAATCAAGTAGAAATCAATGGACTAAATAAAGAATTAGACACACTCAAAGCAGATTACGCAAAAATGATTGTAAAATCATATAAAAGTCGTTCAGAACAAAGTCGCGCCATGTTTGTTTTATCAGCAAATAGTTTTTTACAAGCCTACAAACGAGCACAATATATGAAACAATATTCCAGTTTCAGAAAAATGCAAGGCGACGCAATTATAGATAAAACAAACCAAATATCAGGAGTGAATGTAAAATTGAACGTTCAAAAAGTAGAAAAACAGAAACTAATTAAAGAAAATGAAACTGAAAAGTTAGTTCTAGTTAAAGAAAAACAAGAACAACAAGTCATCGTCAATTCCATCAAAAAAGACAAGAAAAAAATCACTGTTGAAATTAGTAAACAGCAACAAGAAACAAGACAAATCGACCGTCAAATCGATCGATTAATTCGTGAAGCCATTGCCGAAGCCAACAGACGAGCCGCAGCCGCAGCCGCAAAAGCAAATCCAGGAAAAGTAGTTACAGTTGCAGAAACTAAAGCATCAGAATCATCAGTAAAAATTGTACTAACTCCAGAAGGTAAAATAGAATCAGATAATTTCAAAAACAACAAAGGGAGATTACCTTGGCCGGTAGAACGTGGAGCAGTTAGTTTAAAATTTGGAAACCAACCACATCCAATGTATCCAAAATTAATGATCCACAATAGTGGAGTAGAAATAACAACAGATCAAGGATCGAGTGCCAGAGCCGTTTTTGCTGGTGAAGTAACACAAGTTCAAGTGGTTTCACCTATAAACAAAGCCGTAATTGTAAAACATGGTGACTTTTTTACCGTGTATCAAAATTTGAGTAAAGTTTTTGTAAAAGAAGGCGACAGAGTATCCATAAAACAAAGTCTGGGAACAATTAGAACCAGCGGAGACACAGGACAGACCACAATGAAATTTATGATTTCACAAAACACAACCTATGCAAATCCGGCATTATGGTTGAGTAACATGTGATTTTTATAATAAAATCTAAAAAAGACGAAGTTAATGAAAGAAGTTTTTGAAGAAATTGCTTTGCATGAAAACGGTGTCTTAAAATGTTTCGATAATAACTATTCCAATTTTGATGGTTCTAAAATTTTCAGCACAGTATACAAACTCGAACTAAATTATAAAGAACATAAAATACTAATAGTTAATGAATTAGGACAACAAAACATAGGCAGTGTTGAATTAAAAATAGAATTAGGAACAAAAATTTCGAATTTTGAAATTTCTTCAAGAAGCCATTTTTGGAAATTGTTTAATAAAAGATCTAATATTCTTAAAGTTGAGTGTAATAATGTTTCATTAAAATCTACATTAGAAAAACTAATTATCAATACTGGCTTGGAGAAAATAGCAAAAGAAAATTTATTTCAACCAAATATTTTTACCAAATCAAATGATTATAAAGATTTAGCAATAATTACAGAATATCATTTGAATTTCCCAGACAAAAAAGGAGCATTAATCTCCTTAATACAGTTTTACAAACAAATTATCGACAATATTTAATTTTACAAAAAATCACAAAGGTTTTTACAAAAAAAGTGCCTTTAACTCCGTAGCATCTTGCGCTTTCATTTTTCCAGCCAAAACAAGGCTCAATTGTTTTCTTCGCAAAGCAGCTTCAAAACGTTCTTTTTCTAAATCAGTTTCAGGAATCACCTCTGGAACAGCAACAGGAATACCACTTTCATCAACCGCAACAAATGTATAAATCGCCTCGTTGGCTTTAGTTCGCAACCCAGATTCGCGATCTTCGATCCAAACGTCAATAAAAATTTCCATCGATGTGCGAAAACTTCTCGACACTTTAGCCTCAACTGTCACAACACTTCCCAAAGCAATCGCTCGGTTAAACGCCACATGATTCACAGATGCTGTAACCGTGATTCTTCTTGAATGTCTTCTTGCAGCAATACTTGCGGCTCTATCCATTCGTGCCAAAAGTTCACCACCAAACAAATTGTTCAAAGGGTTTGTTTCACTTGGCAAAACCAAATCTGTCAATATAGTCAATGATTCCGAAGCGTTTTTTGGTGTCATTCTAAAGTATAATTTTTAATTTTTTTCAGGAGCTAATCCCGCTATTCGCTAAATCCACGCAAAAAAGCGTGGGATATCGCTTCTATCGGGGCTAAAAAATCCCAAGACATATCAAACTAGAACTAATCTAGGAATCTTGTCAGTAATGTTTATTATTTTAATTCTTGAATCAAAACCCAAGCATCAGGATTTGTCGATCTTTGAATCCGATTCATTTCCTTTCTAGCCTCAACATAAGACGAGAAACTGCCATACAAAACAGGAATCAACCCAAATTTGTTTTCAGTTAAAATCTTTGCATCAAAACCTTTAGAAACTAATTTATTTAATTCCTTTTCAGCATTTTTTTGTTTTTTAAAAGCACCAGCAACAACATGATAATTAAAAACAGGTTCAGAGTTCAAAGAAACTTCAGGCAAAGGATTTGAAATAAAAAAAGTAGCCTGTTGAATTTTACTATCTACTTTTTTCTGAACATCAACTTCAACTAAAAGTTGATTTCTCGACAAATTATCTTGATACATTTTGTATCCAAAAGATCCAGCAATTCCAGTTGAAACCAAAAAAATCGCAGCATATTTTAAATAAGAAGGAATTCCATCTTTTACATCTAAAACAACATCTGCTTCCTCAACTTTTTCTAGTTTTTCAACAACTGCTGTTTCTTCTGCTTCTTTTTTATGATCAAATTTAAAAACCTTTGCTTCAACTTCTCTCTTAATAAAAGGAGATACAAAAGCATTCATTCCAAAAGAAGTTGACAAATAATTCAAATCATCAGAAGGAACAAAGACCATTTTAGAATTTTCGTTCAAAGAAAAGTTACCAATGTTTTTAATCTTTAAAATCCCTTCATTTTCAAGACTGTTTTTCCAAAGCAATACTTCGGAAGCAATAAATCGAACCGAATTTTCGTATGAAATTTTATCCGAAGCAGCAATCTGATTAGCAATCAAGCCATCATTGTTCTGCAAATTGGCATTGAAAGACACTAATTTTCTTGGTGGTGAAAACGAATTTGTATTTTCATGGAGTTCCGCTGATTTAATTTCAGTTAAAAAACCTCCAAAACCAGGAACTACAACACAAGAGTAGCGATATAATAATTGAGAAACATGTTGATCTAAATTCATAAAACAAATTTACACATTTAAAATAGTTATCAAAACTTTATTCACAATTTTTACAAACAACTGAAACAATTTCCTTACTTTTCAACTCTAAAATAATTTCATGTCGGATCAAGAACTACTAAATCTTTTAGCATTAACAAAAATAGAAGGCGTTGGAGATATAGTTGCCAAAAAACTACTATCACATTGCGGAAATGCAGAAGAAATTTTTAAATCAAAATCAAATTTATTGTCCACAATAGATGGTGTTGGTTCCGTTTTGATTCAGAACCTAAAAAACAAAACCGCTTTCGAAAAAGCAGAACAAGAACTCAAATTCATCAAAGACAATAAAATCAACACCCTGTTTTTTCAAGACGAAAACTATCCAGACAAACTCAAACATTGCATCGATGGACCCATTTTGATGTTTAGTTCGGGTAACATAAACCTCAATAAAAAAAGAATCATTAGCATTGTCGGAACACGCCAAATCACTTCGTATGGAACAGAATTCACAAAAAAACTAATCGAAGATTTGGCTCCTTTGGATCCAATAATAGTATCAGGGTTTGCCTATGGAGTCGATATCGTAGCACATCAAGCAGCCATGGATCACAACTTACAAACCATTGGAGTTGTAGCACATGGTTTGAATCAAATTTATCCAAAAGTACATACAAAATATGTCTCAAAAATGGAACAAAATGGTGGTTTCATGACCGATTTTTGGAGCAATTCCAATCCAGAAAAAGAAAATTTTGTACGCAGAAATCGAATTGTTGCAGGCATGACGGAAGCCACAATCGTCGTTGAATCCGCAGATCGAGGTGGCTCATTGATAACCGCAAATATTGCCAACGACTACAACCGCGATGTTTTTGCAGTTCCAGGCAGAGTTTCAGATAAATACAGTCAAGGTTGCAACAATCTAATAAAAACTCAAAAAGCAAATGTACTCACAAGTGCAGCAGATTTAGTTTACATTCTCAATTGGGATATCCAAAAAGTCACAAAACCCATTCAAAAACAACTTTTCGTTTCGCTTGAACTCGAAGAGCAAAAAATCTACGATTTTTTACTCAAAAATGGCAAAGAAGTTTTAGATACCATTGCTCTAGAATGTGAATTTCCAATTTATAAGATTTCTGGAACACTGCTCAACATGGAACTCAAAGGAGTAATTAGACCTTTACCAGGAAAATTATTTGAGGCAATTTAAAAAATTAATGTTTATTTTTCATTACATAAAAATTCAATATCCTCAATTAATTGTGTTACGTTTTTTATGCCCTCTTCTGTTGGTTTATCCAGATTCGTCCCATCATAAAAACCACGAACTTGACCTTTTGTATCCACTAAAACAAAATTTTCAGTATGAACCATGTCATACATTTCATTAGGTTTGCCCTGTTTAACAGCCAAATAAGATAGTCTAGCCATTCTGTAAATGTCTTTTTTGTCACCCGTAACTAAATTCCATTTTGAATCTACAACACCATTTTTTATAGCATATTTCTTCAATATGGAAACATCATCTACATCTGGCATTACACTGTGAGACAATAACATTACTTTTGGATTATTTAAAATTGCTTTTTGAACAACAGTCAGATTCGTTGTCATTTTTGGACAAATTGATCCACAAGTAGTGAAGAAAAAATCAGCAACATAAATTTTTCCTTCATAATCTTTTTGAGTGATAATTTTTCCGTTTTGATTCGTAAATGAAAAATTACCAATTTTGTGATATTTACTTTTAAATTGCATGGTGGAATCTACTAACTCTGGATTTACATCACTTGGATTAAAAACAGGAAGCATTTTCTGAGGCTTTAGAGCATTATAAAACAAGGTAATTGTAATGATTGAAAAAATCAAAAAAACAATTAAAAAAACACGGTACTTTTTTAGCAAAGAAATCATTGAATTTATTTTCTGCAAAATTACAAAAACTTGAACTTATTTTGATACTAAAAATCAACATCTAACCCTACAAAATTTTAACAAAAACTTATGGGTTTTATGGTTATTTTTGTAAAAACAAACCAATCATCAATTTAATATCATGAAAATTAAGTTAAACAAAAGTTTATTTTATTTATTGCCAATTCTATTGGTAATAACCGAAAGTCAAGCCCAAAAAAAATCAAATTCAAAAGAAATTACATCAAATGCTGCAGTAACTAAAATTAAAGCAACAAAAGAACCTGGTGTAAATATCGCTTTGATGGACAAAAAAGTGAAACCGAGTAACGATTTTTTTAAATTCGTAAACGGAACATGGTTAAAAAACACTCCGATACCAGCAGATAGAAATCGTTGGGGAAGTTTTGATGAGTTGAGAAAAAGAACTGATAATGATGTGATGACAATTCTCAAAGCGGCATCAAAAGACACAAAATATGCTTCAAATACCGATCAAGGAAAAGCAGTAAATCTTTTCAAAACGATTTTGGATACAATTGGACGAAACAAAGCAGGTATCGAACCTTTGAAGCCTTATTTAAACAAAATCAATGCAGTTAATAGTATCACAGATTTACAAAATCTAATGATGGCAATGGAACCCGTTGGAGGAATTGGTTTTTTTGGTTTTGGAGTCGGAGCAGATGCAAAAGACAGTAATACGAACGTTCTTTATTTAGGGCCAGGTCGTTTAGGACTACCTGATAGAGATTACTATGTTTCTGACGATAAAGATTCTAAAGAAAAAAGAGAAAAATATGTTTTGCATATTTCTAGAATGTTACAATTTATTGGTGATTCAAAAGAAGTTGCAGAAGCAAATGCAAAAAAAGTACTGGCTTTTGAAACAGCATTGTCTCAACCACGATTCACTAGAGTTGAAGAAAGAGATGATCGAAAATCATACAATCCAATGTCAATTTCTGAATTACAAAAACTAGCACCTGCAATTAAATGGGATTTGTTTTTGAAAACCGTTGGTTACAAAGATGTAAAAAATGTAATTGTTAGTCAACCAAAATATTTAGCCGCTTTGCAAACGATTTTTGCCTCAAATAATGTTGAGGATTGGAAAAATTACATGCGTTGGAACATTTTGAATGGTTCTTCAAAAACCTTGACTACTGCAATAGAAACAGCAAACTGGGATTTTTATTCGAAAACACTTGGTGGTGCCAAAAAAGAAAGAAAAAGAGATGAACTTGCTTTACAATCAGTAACAGGAAACATTGGTGAAGCACTTGGAAAACTCTATGTTGATAAAAAATTTCCAGCAGAGGCGAAAGAAAAGGCGGCTAACATGATCAAAAATGTTGTAAAAGCCTATTCAACTCGAATCAATAATTTAACTTGGATGAGTGCTGAAACAAAAGTAAAAGCACAAGAAAAATTGAATAAAATGACCATTAAAATTGGATATCCAGACAAATGGAAAGATTACTCTGCTTTGAGCATTCAAAGTCCTTTAGAAGGTGGAACTATTTTCGAAAATGATATGAATATTTCTCGTTGGAGAAACGCTAAAGGAATTGCTAAATTATCCCAGTCTGTTGACAAAACAGAATGGGGAATGTCACCACAAACGGTGAATGCCTATTACAACCCATCCTACAATGAAATAGTTTTTCCAGCAGCGATCTTGCAACCACCCTTCTACAATTATTTAGCAGATGAAGCTGTTAATTATGGTGGAATTGGTGCTGTTATTGGTCATGAAATTTCTCATGGATTTGATGATTCAGGAGCACGGTATAATGCAGATGGAAACCTTGTTGACTGGTGGACAGAAGAAGATGCGAAACAATTTGCAGCATTAACAGGTGCACTTGCAGATCAATATTCTGCTTTAGAACCTTTACCAGGAACAAAAGTTGATGGAAAATTTACTCTTGGTGAAAACATTGGAGATTTGGGCGGAGTAAATGCTGCATATGATGGTTTGCAACTTTACTTGTCTGACAAAAGAATCGGATTGATTGATGGTTACACACCACAACAGCGTTTCTTTATTTCTTGGTCAACAGTTTGGAGATCAAAAATGCGTGATGAAGCTTTGAAAAATCAAGTAAAAACAGACCCGCATTCACCAGGAATGTATCGTGCCTATGTGCCTTTGCAAAATGTTGATGCTTTTTATCAAGCCTTTGACATTAAACCCGGTGACGGAATGTATATAGCTCCAGATAAACGAGTTAAAATTTGGTAATTAAAAATAGTTATACTAAACCCGATTGTAATTTTTTCAATTGGGTTTTTTGTTTCAACCTAGCGTTTTTTGACGTTTACTACTGTCATTTTTTTAGGCGCTTTTATCTCTAAAAAGGTTCTTTTTTGGCTTTTTTTAAGATAACTTATTCAAAAACAGCGCCATAAAAATATAACTAAATATACGGTTATACCTCAACCTAGCAAGTTCTGTTTAGTCGTTACTTTGGAGTTCTAAATCACCAACATGAAACACATTTCTAAAAAGATTTCAAAACTACTACTGTTTGGCAGTATTTTTGTAACCTTGAGTTGTGAAGTTCAAGAGAACTACAACGAAAACAACAAAAA
>JANPDC010000154.1:0-9092 GCA_031431275.1 Bacteroidota bacterium | reverse complement strand
CGCGCACATCTGGAAGTGCTCTTGATACGATAACAGACATTGAATAATCAATGTAAGCTGTTTTCATTTCATCTTCAATGTTTATAGGAATTAACTTTTCTCCGTCAGACATAATATGTGTTTAAATTAAAATTTTTATTTGAATTAAAAAATCCTGCTAATATAATCCTTCTGAATATTTTTGCAAGTTAAAAACAACATAAATTTGAGTGATTTATTAACAAATTTAACATCCGTTATGGTTAATAAATAAAATGAAATTATAAATTTGTTTATAGTAATTTCGTAAAAACATGACAAAAATTTGTTAGGTATGATTTTTGAATTTACCTTTACAATAAATCAACTGAAATAGTAAATAATATGGATGATAATTTTTCACCAAGAGTAAAAGATGTAATCACGTACAGTAAAGAAGAAGCCTTGAGATTAGGGCATGATTTTATTGGTACAGAGCATCTTATGTTAGGAATTTTACGTGACGGAAACGGTTCTGCTATTTCAATTTTGCAAACGCTGTCTATTGATTTGGGCTATTTGCGAAAGAAGGTAGAAATATTGAGTCCGGCCAATGTTGGTGTCTCAATGAATATAGAAAAGAAAAATTTGCATTTAACTCGTCAAGCAGAGCGGGCTTTAAAGACTACTTTTCTTGAAGCAAAAGTATTTCAAGCAACGTCAATTAGCACGGCACATTTGCTTTTGTGTATTCTCAGAAATGAAAATGACCCAACTACAAAACTTTTAAATAAATTGAAAATTGACTATGATATAGCCAAAGAACAGTACTTAAATATGACACCAATAGAAGATAATACAGCCAATGATTTTCCTAGAAACGAAGCTTTTAACGAAGATTCCAATCAAGATGACAGTCTAAAAGGCGATAATTTCAATAATCCTGCCAATAAGTCAAACAAAAAATCAAAAACACCTGTTCTTGATAATTTTGGGAGAGATTTAACAGAAATGGCAGAAGAAGGGAAACTTGACCCAGTTGTGGGTCGTGAAAAAGAAATTGAGCGTGTTTCGCAAATCTTGAGTCGTCGCAAGAAAAATAATCCTTTACTAATAGGAGAACCTGGAGTTGGAAAATCTGCTATTGCTGAAGGACTGGCTTTGCGTATTATTCAAAAGAAAGTATCTCGAATTCTTTTCGGAAAACGAGTTGTTACACTTGATTTGGCAAGTTTAGTTGCTGGAACAAAATACCGTGGACAATTCGAAGAGCGAATGAAGGCCGTGATGAACGAATTAGAAAAGAACGATGATATTATTCTTTTTATTGATGAAATCCATACCATAGTTGGTGCTGGAGGCGCAACAGGTTCGTTAGATGCATCAAACATGTTCAAACCTGCACTGGCGAGAGGAGAAATTCAGTGTATTGGTGCAACAACACTAGATGAATACAGGCAATACATTGAAAAAGATGGTGCATTGGAACGTCGTTTTCAAAAGGTAATTGTAGAACCAACATCTGTTGAGGAAACGATTACTATTTTAAATAATATTAAAGATAAATACGAAGATCATCATAATGTAACCTATACTGATGAAGCGATTGAGGCTTGTGTGAAACTAACAGATCGATACATGTCAGAACGTTTCTTACCAGACAAAGCTATTGATGCTTTAGATGAAGCAGGTTCCCGCGTTCACATTACAAATATTGATGTTCCAAAACAAATTTTAGAACTAGAACGTTTGTTAGAAGAAGTTCGAGAAAATAAAAATTCAGTAGTAAAAAGACAAAAATACGAAGAAGCTGCAAAATTGCGCGACGATGAGAAACGTTTAGAAAAAGATCTTGCTATTGCTCAAGAACAATGGGAAGAAGATGCAAAAAACAATCGTGTTTTAGTAACTGAAGACAATGTTGCAGATGTTGTCTCTATGATGACAGGCATACCAGTGAACCGAATTGCGCAAACAGAAAGCAATAAATTAGCAAAACTTCCTGAATTAATTCAAGGAAAAGTAATTGGTCAAAATGAGGCTGTTATGAAAATTGCTCGTTCCATTCAAAGAAATCGTGCTGGATTAAAAGATCCTAATCGACCAATTGGTTCCTTTATTTTCTTAGGTCAAACTGGAGTAGGGAAGACCCAATTGGCTAAAGTTCTTGCAAAAGAATTATTCGATTCTGAAGATGCATTGATTCGTATTGACATGAGTGAATATATGGAGAAATTCTCTATTTCACGTTTAGTTGGTGCACCTCCGGGATATGTTGGATATGAAGAAGGTGGACAATTAACAGAAAAAGTTCGAAGAAAGCCCTACTGTGTTGTTTTATTAGATGAAATCGAAAAAGCACATCCAGATGTATTTAATATGATGCTTCAAGTTCTTGACGATGGTTTTATGACGGATAGTTTAGGAAGAAAAATTGATTTCAAAAATACAATTATCATCATGACTTCAAACATTGGAGCCAGACAATTGAAAGATTTTGGTCAAGGAGTAGGTTTTGGAACTGCAACTCGTGTGGCTAATGCAGAAGATAATTCGAAAAGTATCATTGAGAATGCTTTGAAGAAAACATTTGCACCAGAATTCCTTAACAGAATTGATGATGTAATTGTGTTTAATGCTTTGGAGAAAGAAGATATTAATAAAATTATCGAAATCGAATTGTCTAAATTATTCGGACGCGTAAAAGAATTAGGATACAGTTTGAATTTATCTGAAAAAGCAAAAGCATTTGTTGCTGAAAAAGGTTTCGATAAACAATTTGGTGCTAGACCATTAAAACGTGCTATTCAAAAGTATGTTGAAGATGCTTTGGCAGAAGAAATTATAACTTCTAAAATTAGCATTGGTGACGAAATTTATATGGATTTCGAAGATGATGCTACTGAGTTAAAGGTTTCTGTTGAGAAAAAAGCAGAAGAGCCAACAAGTTAAATTATTAGTTTGATTGATACAAAAAAAACCTGACATTTTACATTTGTCAGGTTTTTTTGTACATTATTATTATTATTATTATTATTTAAACTTTACATAGGTCTAGTAAATGAAATCTTATTTCCGCCCCAATCAATACTATTTCCTGAAGCATCAATTATTTTAAAAGTTACTTCAAAGTTTTCATTCAAAAAATCAAAAGCACCAGAACACATGTCATGACCAATTTTTAATTCATTTTTATAGGGCTTCACATAATATGTTGTTGTTACTTTAGTTTTTGTATCAGTTACAGATGCTTGAATCAAAAACTCTGAATCGTCTTTAATTGGACAATTAAAAATAACATTTATTTCTGGTCCACAACCAAATTGAATTACTTCTTTTTTTAAAATCTTTGGAGAATTAGTAAAAATAGGTTTTTGATTGTCTATTCCTTCGATTACTTTAAATTTGTATTGTAAATATTTATTTGAACTTTCGTTATATTTACTTAATGACTCGCCTTTTGGTAAATTATCTATTTTTAAAGTGTATTCCAGACCAACTTCTAATTCTTTTTCTAAAACTAATAAAACTTGTGTTAAGTTAAATTGTCCAACATTTATTTCTTTTACTAATAGTTTTACTTTTTGGTTTCCGCTTTCAAGATAAATAGCATATTGTTTGTTAAGTCCTAAAATTACTTTTTGACTTTCACTAAAACCGTCAATAATTAATATACTATTCTTTTTTAATACATTGCCATTTGGAAATACCGATATATTATTACTTCTACATTTCGCAGATAAATTTTGGCATAAAATTATAACACAAAATAAAATTAATTTTTTCATAATTCAATATCTTTAAATCTAACCAAAAACTTCATTACACAACTTCCTCTTTCTTCGAAGTAAAAACATAGTAAATCCCTACTAAAATCATTGGAATACTCAACCATTGTCCAGTAGAAAGTATGGGATCAGAACCTTCAAATCCACCTTGACTTTCTTTTACTATTTCAACTACCAATCGAACAGACCATAGTAAAATCATAAACATTCCGAAAATGAATCCTGGTTTTTTTCTAGCATCAGTTTTCCAGTATAAGAAAAATAGAATTGCAAAAACGAATATATATGAAAAAGCTTCATATAATTGTGCTGGATGACGATATGGAATTGAATTTAGTGTATTTAAAAATTTTGGATCTGTTTGAATCATTTTATAAGCTTCATTAGTAGATGATGCCTGCGTAATTTGCATTACAGATTGATTTTTCCAGATTTCTTCTTCACGAATAAACTTTACAGCATAGAAATTATCACCAGATGTTATTTTCCCATAAATTTCAGAATTAAAAAAATTGCCAAGTCGAACAAAAACGGCACCGCTTGCCACTGGTATTACAACACGATCTAATACCCAAAGTAACGGACGTTTCATTATTTTTTTACTAAAATAAAACATAAAAATAATAATCGAAATTGCTGCACCATGGCTTGCAAGTCCTTGAAAACCTGTAAATTCGAAATTAGGAACCGTTCTAATAGGCAAAAATATACTGATTGGGTCTTTAAAAAATAATTCAGATTGATAAAAAATTACATGACCCATTCTAGCTCCAAAAAGAGTAGCAAGAACAGTGTAAATAAACATAGAGTCAAGTTTTTCAAGAGATTCATTTTCACGCTCAAAAATCTTTTTCATTATAAACCAACCAAGTCCAAAGGCAACAACAAACATAAGACTGTAGAATCGAAGTACAAAAAAACCTAAATCTATTCCGTCATTCGAATTCCAAACTGAACCTAGTATATGTATCATTTTTATTATTGTAAATTATTGTAAAAATACTTTTTTAACCGAATTAAAAAGTTAAAAAAAATATATTATTTATTTTTTTTCAGGAACAGGATCATAACCTTTTCCGCCCCAAGGATGGCAACTTAAAATTCGTTTTATTCCCAAAAAACCTCCATAAAATAAACCATGTTTTTGTAACGCCTCAAAAGCATAACTCGAACAAGTAGGCTGATATCTGCATGCTGCGGGTAAAAACGGCGAAATTGCCGATTGATAAAACCGAATTAATATAAGAAAAGGATATATGACAATTTTCGAAATCATATTATTTTAATATTCACACAACCTAAATCTTAAACTAAACATTCTAATCTTCAATTAACACTAAAACTAGTTGCTTCTTTTCCATCCTTTAATTGAATTCCAATGGCTAAAAGTTGATCTCTAATTTGATCTGACATAGCAAAATCTTTATTGTCACGAGCTTGTTTTCGCATCGAAATCAATAAATTAACCACATCGTCAAGTTTATTGTTTTTATCTGAACTAGATTTAATTTCTTCCAAGCCAAGAACATCAGATACAAACGAATACATGGTTTGAGCGAAATCTTTTAAATCATTTGTAGAAATTGTTTCTCTGTTTTCTTTCAATAAATTAACAAATCGAACACCTTCAAATAATTGTGAAATCAAAATTGGAGAATTAAAATCATCATTCATAGCCTCATAACACGATTTTTTCCAAGTTGAAATGTCAATCGAAGATTTTTCAGAAACCACAAAGGAATCTATATTTTTTAAACTATCCATGGCATCCATCAAACGTGCAAAACCTTTTTCGGCTGCCAAAATAGCATCATCAGAAAAATCTAAATTACTACGATAATGAGCCTGAAGCATGAAAAATCGTGCTACCGACGCTGAAAATGATTTACTCAAAAATTCATTTTCTCCCGTTAAAATTTCACCAGGAAGAATATTATTCCCAGTAGATTTAGACATTTTTTTGCCATTCAAAGTCAACATATTAGCATGCATCCAAAAGTTCACAGGAGTTTGGTTAGTACACGCTTGATTTTGTGCGATTTCACATTCATGATGCGGAAATTTTAAATCCATTCCACCACCATGAATATCAAAATGATTACCCAAATATTTGGTACTCATTGCAGTACATTCCAAATGCCAACCAGGAAAACCATCACTCCAAGGCGAAGGCCAACGCATAATGTGTTGAGGTTCGGCTTTTTTCCAAAGTGCAAAATCTTGTGCATTTTTCTTGTCAGATTGACCATCCAAATCTCTTGAATTATTTTGCATATCGTCAATATTTCGACCACTCAAAACCCCATAATTCTTTGTTTCATTGTATTTCACAACATCAAAATAGACAGAACCATTGGTTTCATATGCCAAACCATTATCAATGATTTTTTTTACGATTTCAATTTGTTCGATAATATGACCTGTTGCAGTGGGTTCAATACTAGGAGGTAAAAAATTAAAAGCGTTTAAAACATCATGAAAATCGACAGTGTAGCGTTGTACAATTTCCATTGGTTCAAGAGCTTCTACACGTGCTTTTTTTGCAATTTTGTCTTCACCATCATCAACATCATCCACAATATGACCAACATCAGTAATATTTCGTACATATCGAACCTTGTAACCCAAATGTAAAAAATATCTGTAAATCACATCAAAAGACATAAAAGTCCTCACATTTCCTAAATGTACATTGCTGTAAACTGTTGGTCCGCAAACATACATTCCCACATTACCTTCATGAATAGGAATAAAATTCTCTTTTTCACCAGAAAGAGAATTATATATTTTTATGTGATTTTCTTTATATTTAGACATGTTTTTTTATTTTTTTGAAGCTATTTCCTGCTCTCATCCCAAAAATTTTTCGCGAAAAAAATCGCTAAAAATGTTTTTCCCTTCCATCAGGGCTAGGTATTTGTCAATAAATCTGCTGTTTTCAATTTCAACCTAAATCTTAACCTAATTTTAAAACTTAGTTTCCAACTTTATATAATCTAGAAACTCTCTTCGAGTTTCTAGATTCTTAAATTTCCCACCAAATTCAGACGTTACAGTGCTACTTTCAATATCTTTTATCCCGCGAGAATTTACACACAAATGCTTTGCATCAATCACACAAGCCACGTCCTCTGTGTTCAATGCAATTTGAAGTTCTTGGACAATTTGCATCGTCAAACGTTCTTGAACTTGAGGTCTTTTCGAATAGTATTCTACAATTCTATTCATCTTTGATAGACCAATTACGCGACCATTCGAAACATACCCAATGTGAGCTCGCCCAATAATAGGTAGCATGTGATGCTCACAAGTAGAATAAACAATAATGTTTTTTTCGACCAACATTTCACCATATTTGTAGTTGTTTTCAAATGTTGATGCACTTGGTTTTTTGGCAGGATTCAAACCTCCAAAAATTTCTTTTACAAACATTTTAGCAACACGGTTTGGAGTTCCTTGAATGCTATCATCCGTCAAATCCATTCCCAGAGTTTGCAAAATATTTTGAACATCTTTTTTTATAGAAGCAATTTTTTCATCATCCGAAAGATCAAATGCATCTTTTCGTACTGGATTTTGAGCATTTGTTGCCACATGATTATCTCCAATTTCGTCTTGAAAATTTTCGTTATTTTTCATTTATTTTTTTACTTTTTTTATTCAAAAATTCAATTTGCAAAGATAAATATAAAACTTAAATTTTGTTCACATATTTCAATTTTTTATTTATTTGAATCATGTTAACAAAACATTAAAAAAAAAATCTTATTTTTGAATCCTTAAACACAATAAAATGAAAAGATTACTATTTTTACTCATAATTTTTATTACTTTCAACAATTTCACATTTGGTCAAACAACTTGTGGCTCTGCAGCTGCTTTTTGTGCTGGTGGAACAGGATTTACTTATCCTAATACCACGAATAACCCGAGTCCAGGAGGAGGTATTAATTATGGTTGTTTGGGTACTCAACCCAATCCAGCATGGTATTACATTCAAGTAGGCACAACTGGTCCAATTGTTGTAACAATTTCACAGGTTACCAATGGAGGAACCCCAATTGATGTAGATTTTATTGCTTGGGGTCCATTTTCATCACCATCATGTGGTTCAGCAAACTTAAATTCAGCGAACCAAGTAGATTGTAATTATTCAACATCTGCAACTGAGACGGCTACTTTTCCAAGTGCAATTGCTGGACAATATTATATGATTCTGATAACTAATTTTGCAAACCAAGCAGGAAATATAACTATAACACAAACAAATGCAGGTAATCTTGGAGCGGGTTCTACAAATTGCGATGCTGTTTTGAATTTGCAAGGAGGCGCAGCCTTGTGTCCAGGTCAATGTAGAAATTTAACCACTTTCATAAACGGAGAAGATCCAACCACAAATCCTACTATTTACAATGGTTGTACATTTACTTGGACTTCTACAGCTCCTGGTTTTGTTCCACCAGCAACTAATACAGGTGTACTTTCTGTCTGTACACCAGGTTCGTACACTGTCACTGTAAACAAGCCAGGTTTTTTTACAAATGTTCAGTCTACCGAAATAATTACTGCAATTGTTACACCAAATTTTAATACTTCAACTCCAGCATTAACAACCTGTGTTGGTCAAACATTTAATTTCAACACGCAAATTCCATTAGTTTTAAATGGTGTCGTACCAACTGGCCCAGTAAGATATTATACAAATCAAACTTCTGCGTTGAATCAGTTTCCCGCATCAGATAGAATTTTAAATATTTCAAATTACACTCCACCAACAGCACCAACTGCATCCAATCCTAATCCGTTACAAATTTGGGCTAGTATTACTTCAACCTGTATTTTTGCTGTTCCTTTTACTTTAAATTTTATTCCTTGTAATCCAATTGCCACAAACAATAGCCCCGTTTGCACAGGAGGAACATTTGATTTATTTTGTACAATTGCACCAGCGGGTTACACGACATACACTTGGTCTGGACCCAATGGATATTCCGCAGTTGGACAAAACCAAACAGCAGTTCCAGCGCCAACAGGTGCAGGACCTTATGTTTACAGTTGTGTTGTTACTGGTGGTGTTTTACCTGCTTTAGCAGCGGCAACTACTACAGTAACCGTTACACCAGCCCCCATCATCACTGTGGTGAATCCAGCCCCAGTATGTGCTCCAGCCACGGTGGACATCACCGCAGCAGCCGTCACGGCAGGCAGTACCAATTTAGGCGTGATGACCTATTGGACTGATGCAGCAGCCACGCTTGCATTGGCTACACCCGCAGCCATCACCACCAGCGGAACGTATTACATTCGATCAGGCACAGGCACTTGTTTTGACATTGAACCCGTAAC
>JANPDC010000153.1:0-6653 GCA_031431275.1 Bacteroidota bacterium | reverse complement strand
TACACGCTCACAGCCCTACACCACTGAAAAAGTGGCTCTCGGTCTGTGGTGGCTGTCAGTGACCGCAACACCGCCACCCAGTCACAAAAAAGCCAAGAAAAATGGCTTTTTTGCTCCTTTGGGGTGTTTATTTGCTCTGCTTAACCCAAAATAAAAATGATAATAAATACTAACGCCCCCGAAGAAAAATCGGGGTTGTTTGCTCATTTTTTCAGAAGATTGCCAAGAGGCATCTATCTAAAAAACAACATTTTGCAATGGCAATCTTCTAAAAAAATCGAGCGCTTGATCTTGGGCTTATCGATGAAGATTTGGCAAACTTCGAAGTTTTGGGATTTTTTGGATTAGTTTTTTTGATGAAATGAAAATATTTTTTTTCAAATGAAAAATTTAAACACAAATCAATATTTTTTTCAAATGAAAATAAAAAATTCATTTATATTTGTAACGAAGAGAAAATGAAAAAGTACGTTCTGGTTGGGAAGTGAAGCCTCGGGCGAGTCTAAAATGGAGTTATGTTGGCTGTCAATCGATCCTTTGGCTGAAGATTATGTTTATAATGGAACTTATAATTTTGCAGAAAATAGAGTTATTGATGGTAGAGAATTAGAGGGATTGGAATGGTTATCATGTACATCAAGTGATGGTAAAAGTGTAAATTTAAATCTTAATGTTAAAACTGTAAATAACACAAGTGGTAACTTAAGTAATGCTCAAGTTGCAACATTAGCGAGCGAACGAGCTCAAGTGCTTAACAAAACTATTGGTGGTACTGATGCTCAAGGAAGAAACGTGGTGGTAACCGTAACCGAAAATGATAAAGCAACAATGGTTTGGGAATATAATACAGCTTTAACCGCTGGCGGAGTGCAAGAACTTATTGGTAAATCACAAACTGCAATAGATACAACTTTAGGTAGTGCAATTGGCATTACCAATGAAATTGGAAATACTCAGAATAACAAAACTCAAGTTAACGTTGGAGTTCCTCCAAATATGACATATTCTGACAAAACTGGATTACCAGAATTTGGAAATAAGGATTCGAGGTCACAAACCGCCACTACTGGTAGTCACGAAGACGCTCATACATTGGGTTTAAGGCATGAAGATGATTCTAAAAATACAAATGCAAAGCAGCAAGCAAAAGATAGGAATAATTTGATGAATACTAATGATTCAAATGGACGAAATATTAGTCCAGAACAAAGAAGTCAAGTAATAAAATTAGTCGAACAACAACAACCTAAACAATAATAAATCATGAAATATATTTATTTGATGCTAATTTTGGGATTTGTACAATGCTCAAATATCAAAACTGTTTCTGATAATAGTTTATTAAACCATGATGATAAAACTATACAATATATTCTAAAAAAAAATCTTGCTGAAGAGTCAGATAAAAATATTCTCTATTTCACGAGCGGTTTTAACAATGAAAATATTGAAATAAAAAATGGGAATGATATTATATATAGTGGAAAAACTTCTACAATTGACCAATTAAGCCTTGCTCACATACAATTAGTAACAAATGTCGAACCAATTGTGATAAAATTTAACAAATCAGTTTTTTCGCTTAATCATTTAGATTTAATTAAGTATAAATTCGTTTACATTAATAGATTGATGGATAATAACAAATATTTAATTGAATATTCTAATAAAAATAGAATTTTTAGGTAAATGTTCCTCCGCTACGCAAAGTCTCCTGACTTTGAGCAGTAAATACGGGGCAAACACAAAACAAAAAACGAGCAAATTGCTCGTTTTTTTTATGCTAATTGTTGTTGTAGATTAGATTTTAAAATAAAGGCATCTAGTAACTCTTTTATGATATGTTTTTTTTCTTCAGAAAAAGATTCAATAGATTTAAACTTACTCAACAACTCTTTGTCTATGAGTGTTTTGTTTGCAAAATCATCATTTGTCCCATTTAACAAATATTCAGCAGAAACATTTAATGCGTTGGCTAATTTAGTCAATACATCAGTAGAAGGCATAGCACCTTTGTTTTCATATCTTCCAATTTGCACATGATGAACTTGAGCCGTTTCACTTAATTCTAGTTTAGAAAGGCTTTTTTCGTTTCTCAATTGTTTTAATCTACTTGCAAAATCCATAACTACAAAGTTTATTGTCAAAGCGAAATTAACTATAAAGCAAGTATAAACCAAATTTTTTGTGCGATGTAAGTTATTTTTAAAACTATTTGTTTGTAAAATTAAAAACTATTTAGTTTATTTGTGTGCGAATTAGTTAATACGTTAAATTTTTAATTATTTTTTCAACAATGGAAATCACACACATCAAAACCAATCTATCCTTGAGCCAAGTATTAGAAAACTACGGATTAAAACCCAAGAAAAACATGCTCCGTTGTCCCTTTCACGAAGACAAAACTGCTTCTTTACAAGTGAATTTAGAGAACAGTTATTACAAATGTCATGCTTGCGATAAAAAAGGCGATGTAATTCAATTTGTTCAAGACTATGAAAAGTGTAACAAGCGAGAAGCGATTTTGAAATGTATCGCAATTCTAGGAAATCAGAATACAGAAATTCTCAACGAGAAGATTTTTGAAACTTTTAATGTAGTGATTCCATCCTCATCTTTTGAGGAAATCTTTCAAAAACTACAACCAAAACTCCATCAAAGCAGTAAAGCCAAAGACTATCTAAAACAAAGAAACCTAAACCCCGAGCAACTCGAAATTGGCTACAATACAGGCAAAGACTACGACAAACTCAAATGTTGCCTTGTTTTTCCTTTGAAAAATAAAAAAAATGACATCGTTTCTTTGTATGGTCGAAGCATTTATGAAAATCCTGATGCAAAACATTTTTATACTACAAACCGAACAGGAATATATCCAAATTATCCAAAACCAACGACCAAAAAACTCATTTTAACCGAAAGTATCATTGATTGTGCGAGTTTATTACAAATTAATGAAATCAGTACAAATTATTCGTTAATAGCGTGTTACGGAACAAATGGACTCACTCAAGAAATACAAAACGCCATCAAAGAATGGGTTGCAGCGGTTCCCTCTCCTTCGGGGAGGGCTGGGGAGGGGAAAGAAATCATATTTTGTTTTGATATGGATATTCCAGGAAAAGAAGCCCTGAAAAAACATGGAGAGTTCTTTGCAAATGACTATCCAAATTTGAAATTAACAACAGTAGAATTACCAAACAAAGACATTAACGAAACGATGCAACTTCATGAATCAGAAATTTTTACAACACTTTTAGAGCAACGAACGTCTATTTTTTTATCTGAAGAACAGCCAAAACAAACCCAAATTAACGCTTGTAACTCCCCAAAAACATACGAAGACCAACAACTCAAAATCGAAGTGCTAGGCAGTATTGATCTAAAAGATTTAGCAGCACTTCGGGTAACCATTGCGGTAACTAATAAAAATAAAAACAACTATCCCTCAAGACAAAATATTAATTTATACAACGACGATCAAACCGAAAAAACAATTCGAAAAATAGCCGAAAAAACAGAACTCGGAATCACTATTCTAAACAAAGCCTTTCAAGAATTAATAGAACAACTCGACAACTATCGAACAACAAGCAGTCAAATCAAACCACAAACCAAGGCAAGACATCCAACGAGAAACCTCTCACAAAATCAAGAAACAGTTGCTTTAGAGCATTTAAAGAAAAATGATATTGACCAAATTATCAAAGAAAAATTACAGCAAACAGGCATTATTGGCGAAGAAAAAAATGCGCTGTTTTTGTTTCTAATTCTCTTGTCTCACAAAATGAAAAGAACGCTACACGCCATGGTACAAGGCACATCCGGAAGCGGGAAAAGTCATTTGATATCAAAAGTCGCCGACACGATGTATGACCAAAACAAAATAAAACGTTTTACACGAGTAACCGACAAAAGTTTTTATAATTATGGGGAGTATGATTTGCAAAACACTGCCATTATTCTCGAGGATTACGACGGATTGAGTCAAGAGGCAGAAATGGCTTGGCGGGAACTACAAAGCAACAACAAACTCTCGAGTAGCGTAAGTCAAAAAAACGAGCAAACGGGCGAGATTTTCACAGGCGAGAAATATGTTTTTGGACCTATTGCGAGTTTGGTAGCCACCACAAAATTCAGAATCTATGAAGATAACGAAAGTCGTGTTTTTACTATTGCCATCGATGAAAGCGAAGCACAAACCGAGCGAGTTTTAGACTATATGTCCAAGAAAGCATCCAAACAAATTACTAGCGAACAAGAGCAAGAAATCCAAATCGAACTGCAAAATATGGTCTATGTACTAAAAGCCTATCAAGTGCAAAATCCCTATCGATTAGAATTACCAAAAAACGTAAAACACCGAAGAAGACTCACACAAATGCTTCATGATTTTATAGAACAAGTAACTATTTTATATCAATACCAAAGAGAAAAACTAAACCAAGAAACGCTCATTGCAACGGTTCAAGATTTAGAAATAGCCGTTGATTTAATGTTCAATTCCATTGTAATCAAAGCCGATGAACTTGATGGTATTTTGCGACAATTTTATGAAAACCTAAAAGAATATGTAGAAAAAAAAGGCAAAGATTATGAGTTTACACAACGAGAAATACGTCAAGAATTTAGGATTAGCAAAACCCAAGGACAACGTTATTGTAATGAATTAGAAGAGTTAGAGTATATTAATAAATCTAATTTAGGAAAAAGAAATAGTTATCAGTATCAAATCAGTTATTGGGACAATATCGAAAAATTACGAACCGAAATAAGACAGTATTTACAAGTTCAAATTGATACTTACAAGGTTAAATAGCATCAATACGCAGGGTTTTTGGGTCGCCTAGAATCAGTTTTGGGTCAGAAAAGGGTCGGTGTTGGGTCAATCAAATCACATAAAATCAATACTTTAAAAACAAAAAAGAGTTAGCAGTCCAAGGAAAGTATTTTATAGCCAATTTTTATATTAAAAAAAGTAAACAATGAAAACTCCAAAAACAGGCGCAGAAAAAAAAATATTGATGTACGAACTGGTGCATATTGTGGAAGAATTGTTCCCGAACAAGCGCACAGAAAACCCCTATTTTGAAACCACACAAAGCCACACACAACATTTACAACTAGAGGAACAATTACTCTTTCATAAACTCCTTCATAGTCTCACACTTTTGAATAAACAATGTCGAATCAATCCAACGAAACAGTATTTTACTACAAGCCAAGAGGATGTAGTAAATGTGTTGCATTTGTTCCGACCTGAACTGGCGGAAAATCCAAGGAAAGTATTTGCTTTTTATGATGTTTTGAAAGCAAAGTTCCAAGAAAATTTCTTTACTAAAACAGAAGCCCAAGTTTTTGGGGAAACAAGCAGACGAAGCACCGAACGCTATTTATCGCAATTAATGCTCTATGATTTACTCGAGCAAGAACCAGGAAGAATGGGCAATCAAAGGGCGAAATACAAACTCAAAATCAGGGAGAAAGCCAACGAAGATTCCAAAACAATCTATGAAGAGGCTTTTGAAGAGTTTGAGGATTTTAATGGGTTTATTGATTTGGGTTACAGACGTTGAGAATTAAAAATTAGGAATTAAAAATTAAAAATCCGTTTAAAAACAAAATTCCAATATCAAACAGCAGAGCAAAAAGCGGTCTCTCTTCGGTCGCAACCTTAGTTCTGTTTTGTTGCTTTCAGTCGTTCCTCCGTTCCCGCAAATCACCACAAAAAACAGTTCTCAATACCGCTTTGAAAAAAAGCAGTATCAAAACTGTTTTTCGTGCTTCAAAACGCCACACGGTAGCTTCTCTTCTTTCGTCGTGGCTACTACAGTTGCAAAACAATCCCGAAGAAAAATCGAGACCGTTTTTGCAACTGCAGCCACTTCTAGTTTTGGCGGTTGCTCTTTCAACCAGCCATCAACTTCGCCAAGGTCCGCCAAAAGGCGGATTTTAATTATTTGCTCACGCTTCGCATCGCTTCTCGTTGCCGTTACACGCTCACAGTTCTTTCATCCCCGCTGAAAAAGCGGGATTCCCAGCCCTGTGGTGGCTTGTTGAGACCGCAACACCGCCACTGCGCTCCTCGAAAAAAAGAAAAAAACATCCGTGAAAACTCCTTTTTTTTCCTTTTTTCTGCGGTGCTTGGGGGTGTTTATTGTTGGAATAAATACTAACGCCCTTCGGTTGTTTGCTCCTTTTTTTAAAGCAAGCCAATCAATATTGTCTTTTTTTAATCAACATCGTTTTTTGGCTTGCTTCCAAAAAAAGCGAGCCCCTGATTTTGGGAATTATCGAGGAATATTTGGTGAACTTTGAATAGTGGGCTTTTTTAGTGGTTTTTTGATGGTAAATGAATTTGATTTTGTTATATTTGACAGGTGAACCAAGTGTTTTTATTTTGAAAAAAGAGACATAAAAACAAGGTATGCGGAAAATTTTTTTTTAAATCGAAGATTTAACAGGATATGGGTCAAATAGTTGCGAATTTCTCAAAAAAATGCCTAGACTACTACCCCTTTGGTCTCAAGCATAGTGGGTATAACTCTGACCAACTGATGTATATCAAACAAGGAACAACCACCAAAATCGTTCCAATACCACCGCTGTACAAGACATCATATTCTTATAAATACAACGGTAAAGAACTGCAA